>NZ_CAMLRU010000073.1 GCF_946482535.1 uncultured Flavobacterium sp. | reverse complement strand
CTTGGTTCGAGCCCAAGAGGGGGAGCAAAATGAAACCCGATACGAAAGTATCGGGTTTTTTTATTTCTCAGTTGGGATAAAAAATTTATTTCAAGAAAACTGATTAGCAAAGCAAGTGTTTTCACGCCAAGTTTCTTGATTCATTTTTTATTTTTTGGAGTGGTATTTTTCTAATGTTTCTCCAATTATATACCCATTGATTAGAAGCGGTAAAGTATCAGAGGCCGTTTCAAAAAAGGGAGTTTTCTTTATCTCAATCTCGAGATCCAATTCTTTTTTTGATAAATAATGCTTGGCTACATCAAGATAGGTTCCGTTCATTAAATGTTTAAATTCATGTTGAAAAATTACAGCGGCAAATCCCTCAAGTCTACCACTTATGATCTCTCCTTTTTCGTTTTGACATTGGTATTCAATCCATTCATAAGTGGCTACATTACCTCTTTTTTCCCCATCAGCACTCAAACAGCCATGCCAAAAGTTTTTCTTTGTTGAGGATACTTTAGTGATAATGGGATTGATAAAAATTTGTTTTTGTACTGGACCCAAAATTTTGTACCGAGGATTGTCCGATTTTGCTTCTATTATAAATACTTGCAATCGTTTACCCATTTGATTGGCGGCGATACCAACCCCTGATTTTTGTACCATCAAGTTGTACATATTGTCTATTAATTCATGTAAGGCAGGTGAATTAAATTCTTGATCCGTTATCCTTCTGGGAGGCAAATACAATGCGCTTTTTTCTCTTCCTTCTTGTGTTGCAGGAATTTGTTGCAGTATTTCCAATTTGTCTTTTTGAACATTTAATGTAAGCGATTGGTCAATGGTTTTGCAGCTTTTTAAACCCATAGTGGTACTTAAAGTTAAAATGATTATACAAATTGATTTACGTTGTGATTGATTCGTTTTTACCATAATTTATGCGGTGCTTTTTACTATTTAATGCTGTTGTATGGTCGCCTATAGTGACCTGTTTTATTTTTTATGTATTAATTCCATCACAATAGAACCAACCTCTACCACAGCTTCTTCCGGTAAATAAGCTGTGTCACTGATGCCTGAAATGACTCGTGTAATGTCGTGATCAACTTTACCGCGATAGTTCCAAATTGAAGCTGTTGCGACAGTAATATAGACTGAAAAGTTACGGTGTATGGTTCCCGGTCTTTCGCCTATAATATGAAGGATACAATGTTTGCGCGTTGTGTCTTTACCAAAAAGATGCTCCCCAATCTCATAGCCTGCGCGTACACGACCGTTACGAATCACAATTGGCGTTTCCGTCACGGTTAAATTTTGCATTGTTAAATGCTTGTAAAGAGCAGGAAGAAATTTGTCGAGATGCCCTTCGTCCATAAGAGATTTGGTATTCAGACCATCAGATATAATAATTTGAACATCGGGCGTGTTGTTTTTCAGTTTTTTACTGAGGGTTTCAATTTTATGCCAAGCATCCGGTGAAAGGCGCTCACCACTGGTCGGATGATAAACATAATCAATTCTGTTAGCAGACATAGATGTCACCACTAAGGCGTTTTGGATAGCGTGCAGATAAGAAGGTTCCCATTCAGTCCACAAGCAATACTTCGCATCTTTATATAGCTCCCGTATTTCATGGTCTAATGCCGGTTGAAGCATCCACGGCTTTTCTCCATATCCTTCAGCGATAGGAACGCCTCTTTTACGGATACGTTCGATTGCTGCTTTACCTTCAGATAAAATTTCTGTATCGTTACGCAAGTCGCCTTTAGCTTTACAATAGCATAAATATACTTGATTGGGTTGGCCAAAAAGCGTTGTTGGTTTATTATCATTCCCTATAACGCCTATACGTTTAAAGAACGCCCACATCTTATTATTTACTTTGTAACCAAATTGTTCCCGTATCCTGACATGGTCGGCAAAAGACGTAGTAAGGTAACTGAGCATTGGGTCGTTTTTTGTGGGTAAAGCCATTAAATATGCCGGATTAGCAGGCATGATTTGATCAATGCACCAATCCAAGTCGTCTAGCGTGACATCCATGTGCAGTGTAGTGCAGATGTCAAGGCCAATGGTAAGGCCATGAAGTTTTCCCATTACAAGGTCTTCTAAGCAACAACGGACGAGTTGTTCTTTAGTACGAAATACTTCGGGCCCTATAAACCCTGCTACATCATTAAGAAATACCCAAGGCTCATTATTGCTAACTTTATTGGAATAGATGCGCTGTTTTAAAGCCCTTAAGAAACCATATTTTCTGGCCTCATGAACCACCATATCGAAGCCCTCGCTATGGCCGTTTGTAGCATCGGCTCCTTGGCCTGTTTCAGCATAGAGACCAAATAGCTTATCCCTCCTGTTATCGGCATAGGCTTGCATTTTTTCGATTGTGACATCGAAAGTTTGATTGGCGGCAACCGTACTCGCTATGCTTTGAAACCAAATTCCTGTGGTGTCCGGCTGTATATTTTCGACACTGGCTTGTATGTCAATATGGGAAAGCACACAATTGGGCATCGTTTCTTCCAAGCCAAAGGTGACTAATACATCATGTAAAGCCGCTTCAATTCGTGCCACCATAACAGGGTCACTTGAAACCGGATTGGTTCCGAGTACTAAATCTCCCACACCATATGACCAAGCATCAAATACCTGCCAAATAATATCTTCGACATTATCGGTTGGAGAATTGGGTTGTACTCTCGCACTTAAATAACCTTTCTCACCAATATTGCTATTGGGTAATTGATTGAATACTTTACTGCTAACACTTATTAGTTCATCGTTTGACATCAGTTTTACTACCAAAGCGATAACATCACTTGTAAGTGAAGGCATGATCCGCTTAATATTTTCTTCATCCGATTCGAGCAAGAAATTTTTTAACTCTAAAAAGGTCATTTGTATTACCTGTGCATCAAAAAAAGTAGTGTTTTGAATCAGGTCGTATAAAGCATCTTTGAAAAGCGGTTGTTCAATAACAGCCGACAGCTTGGTGTTGGCTATAAGTATTCTTGCCGATTGTCTTGCTGATGCATCAGAAGCGGCTATACCCAACAGCGCGTCGCCTTCTTTAAATTCATTAGCAGCACCAATCAATTTTTTATATAGGTTTACATCAAATCCTCCGGTCTCTCTTCGGATGTAAGTAAAAATATCCTCATTTTTCAGAGGGGTTTTAATGTCGATTAAGGTATGGGAAGGCTCGTTTTGTGAAGCAAATGCATTAGCTCTTAAGAGGAACATAGAGGTACTTAACAATGCTAATTGTGTCAAGAATTCGCGGCGAGCTTTAGTAGGAACAGCAGCATCTTTATGCGGGTTTACCAGATTTCTGCTACTGTATTTGATATCCTTTTTAATTTTACTCATGAACTGAAAGTATTATCATTCAGATTTTTAAGCCAGTATGGCAAAGATTCATAGGGAAATAAATTAATTAGAAATACCGGCAATTATTCTTAACGGTGCGCCGCTTCCTTTACCTATTTTCATAGGTAATGCTACCACATAAATATTGGTAGCCGGAAGTTTGTCCAGATTAGCCAAATTTTCAAAACCTGGTTTATTGTTGCCCATTAAAATTTGATGGGTTTTAAAATCTATAGACTGACCGTAATCTAAACTTGGGGTATCTAAACCTATTGCTTTTATTGCTCTTTCTTTAATCAACCAAGAAGTGGTTTTGGGGTCTATGCCGGGAAAATGTAATTCAGTTATAGCTTCAATACCGGTTTTCGAGGTTCCGAAATAATTGCCTCGATTGGGATAATATTTTCCATATCCGGTTTTGAATAAAATAATAGTATTGTTTTCGATTTTTCCGTTTTCCATTTCCCAATTTGTAATATCGGTAACAGATATTTGGTAATCTCGGTTAGCTAATGCATTTTTCGAAACATCAATTACTACTGCTTTTCCGATTAAACTTTTCAAAGGCAATTGATCAACGGTGTATTTACCTTTCGCAAAATGAATTGGCGCATCCAAATGAGTGCCGCCATGTTCCGGGGCACAAATGGAATAAGAAGAATAAAAATATCCCTTGGGTGTAAAACCTTCTGCATCGGTATGGTGAATAAAGGTAGTTTTATTATTAGGCCAATACAAAGTTGTACTGTCAAAACTATGGGTCAGATCAATCCAATTTAGATCATTCAAATAGAGGTTTTTATTTGAATCTTTTTGGCAGGAGACAAATAATAGAGTTGATAAAATAAATAAATATCTCATTATTGAATAATAAAAATTCAGATTACATACAAACATAGTTAATTATATAAAAAGATTATAAAATAATAACTGTTACTAAAAAGTATTTTTTATATTATTAATTTCAAGTTTTATTCAGTGATTATTTAAACTTGAATAATATTATAATACTCCGATTAAATTATAGAGCTAACTGATTTTTTTTTGATAGTAAAGCAAGCAATCATAGCATCAAAATTGTAACTTTCTCCAATAGGGGAAGCAGCAACAGAAAGCCTGATACGAAAGTATCGGGCTTTTTTGTTGGCAACCTACTCTTGGGTGAGAGAGTCCATGAGGGATTTGAAATTAAAAGGAGGAAGCTCTGTGGGCTTCAGGTATACAAGCTTTAGCTTGTTTTTGTTGTAGATATAGAATTTAATGAACAGAAAGCCTTCACAGCAATGTGAGGTCTTTTTTGTTTTTACGAGTTAAACATGAGTCATTCTTGAATTGATTTATTTCGGATGTTTAAAGGTTTAATTTTATTTATTTCCAAACTGTATAGTTTTTATATACACAATGGAAATCTATTTGCCGCAAATCTTTGGTTTATTTGTATCTAACAAATTAAAAAACCATTATGATGAAAAAGCTAATCTTAGCCATACTGCTTTTCTGTTCGATAACACTATCGGCTCAATTCAATTATGAATCAACAATAAAATACAGCAATGGTGAATTGGTGGTTAATAAAATGATATCTCTGCGATTCAGTATCAAGTTGGGTTCAGCAACGGGAACTACCGTTTATCGTGAGATGCAGCACCCATTGGCTAATGCCCAGGGAAATGTTCAGACGGCTGTTGGAACCGGTGTTGCTGAGGTCGGGAATTTTTCCCAAATCAATTGGGCGCAGGGCAATCATTATCTAACAGTAGAATTTTATACCGGACCAAACTCTTGTGAATGGATTAATGTTCCTTTTGGTGAAAATGGCCCCGTAGCCCAAGTTGTTTCCTATTGTGAAGGGCAATATATTTTTGCTTCTTGCAGCACTTTTAATAATTTGGTGTGGTCTGATGAGTTTGATGCAAATGGCAGTGTCAATGCAGCTAAATGGCACCACCAAACGCAGCTTCCCATTGGGAACAGTTGGTATAATGGAGAAGTACAGCATTATACTAATCGACAAGTAAATTCTAATGTTAATAACGGTTTACTAACGATTGTTGCCAAAAAGGAAACGTTTACAGACCAAGGAGTTACAAAACAATATACTTCGGCAAGGTTGAATTCTAAATTTGCCTTTAAATACGGTAGAGTAGAAGTCAGAGCTAAGTTGCCATCCGGAGCAGGTACTTGGCCGGCTATTTGGATGCTGGGTAAGAATATTATCGAGCCCGGTGCTTATTGGTCTGCGACTAACGGGACTGTAAGTTGGCCTGCCTGTGGAGAAGTAGATATTATGGAGCATTGGGGAAATAATCAGAATTACATTCAAAGTGCCCTACATACACCTTCAAGTTTTGGAGGAACAATCAATATAGGGGGGCGATCTATACCTACAGTTTCGAGTCAGTTTCACCTTTATACCCTTGAGTGGACCTCAGAAAGAATGACCTTTAGTGTGGATGGTGTGGTTCATTACGTCTATAATCCCGCTGTCAAAGACTCGAGCACTTGGCCTTTTGATGCAGACCAATATATTTTGCTGAATGTAGCCATGCAATCTCCGATTGATTCCCTTTTTACCCAAAGTAGTATGGAAGTTGATTATGTGAGGGTTTATCAATAATTTTTTTATCTTTTAAAATCATAGCATACATATATTTATTGCCCAACAGCTTTGTTGGGCATTTTTTTATACAATAAATAGACCTTTTTTCGTTTGGTTTAGTTAAAATTAAAATATCAATACCAATTAAATTTCACATAATTTTTACAGCATCAATAAAAAAACAGTTATAAAAATTAATTTTTGTTACTTTTTACAACAAAAAGGTTTTAACATTTACCCTGAGTTACCTTTACATTAACTTATCATCAACATTATTACACATCTATTCTTAAGTGGGATTAATTTGTTGAAGTCTGCATAAACAAACGTTTTAGCACATTTTTTTTTTTTTGAAAAGTGTATAGTTTTTATATACGCAAACGTTTTCGATGGAGAGGTGTATTATTATAAGTTTACATGTCAACTTTAAAAACATATTCAATGAAAAAACTATTATTATTAATCTTCCTAATGACTATTTCATTAGGATACTCACAGACACTCACAGGGACCTGGAAAATGAGTCCACAAGCTGGAGCATTTCTTGTAGGTCCGGCGCAAGGTAGTAACGGCTATTTTCAAAACTCTGCCGCAGATGTTGTAACCAGAGCTTGTTATTTTGATGATCAATTCGTTTTCAATGCTGATGGATCATTTCAAAATGTCAATGGAACTCAAACTTGGGTTGAAGCATGGCAAGGTGGAGGCGCAGACGGCTGTAGAGCATCTGTGGCACCTCACGATGGTTCAAACGCAGCAACGTATACTTATGATTCTGTTGGAGGAACATTAACATTAACAGGAATTGGAGCCTATTTAGGTCTTGCAAAAGCTGTAAATGGAGGTGAACTTAGTAACGGTGCACCAATGCCAAGTTCAAGAACTTACATTGTTAGTTCTATAACTTCTACTTTATTAACTTTAGATATAAATATTGGAGGCGGTACTTGGTGGCGCTTTGTATTGGCTAAAGAAGGCTCATTACCTACTTGTACAGATGGTATTCAAAATGGTACTGAAACAGGTATTGACTGTGGAGGTACTTGCAGTGCATGTCCAGATACAACTCCGCCTGCTCCAAGTCCTACAATTGCCGCAGCTAATGCAATAACATTATATAGTGATAGTGGAACCTTAGCAGGTACTGCGGTTCCTGTAGATACATTCAGAACTGTTTGGTCTGGGGCAAATCTTGATAATGTTGTTTTATCTGGAAATGCTGCACTAAAATACACAAATCTTGGATTTGTTGGTATTGAAACAGTAAACAATCAAATCAATGCTACCGGTATGAATTTATTTCATATCGACGTATATACAGCAACAGCAACAACATTTGCAGTAAAATTAGTTGATTTTGGTGCTAATGGCGGTTATCAAGGTGGTGATGATGTTGAACACCAACTTAATCTGGCTACAACAGCTGGTTGGAATAGTTTTAATTTATTATTATCAGACTTTACAGGTTTAACAACAAGAGCTAACATTGCTCAAATTATCTTAGTAGGTAATGGAACTGCCTATGTTGATAATATGTATTTTGGAAATGCAGTAGTACAAGTGGCTCCGGCATTAAGTAATTTCACCATTCCGGCTAAACAAGTTGGTGATGAGGCATTTACTATTACCCCTCCAACAAGTACGAGTCCGGGTAGTTTTACTTACACTAGTAGCAATACTGCTGTAGCTACAGTAAGTGGAAACACAATTACTGTTGTTGGAATCGGTTCTTCAACCATTACAGCAACTCAAGCAGCTTCAGGGAATTATTTATCAGGAACCATTAGTGCTAACTTTGTAGTTACTGCCCAAATGGCCTTAGCCCCAACAACAGCTGCACCGGCACCTCCGGCCAGAAATGCGTGGGATGTGGTATCTGTTTTTACTGATGCATCAAACTATAATGTGCAAGGAGCGGATTTTTTTCCTTATTGGGGTCAACCTGCCGGATACATTGCGCCAAGCATTGTTCAAGTTGGAACAACCAACGACAACACTTTATTGTACCAAAATTTAACTTACCAAGGTTTACAATTTAATACTCCTATCAATGTATTTTCCATGACAAAACTTCACTTGGACGTATGGACTCCAAACAGTTCTACCCTTGATGTGGTTTTAATTGGTGGTGGTGAAAACGGAGTAGTGGTAAATCCTACTATGGGAGAATGGACTAGTTTTGATATAGACATGTCTAATTACGCTGGTAGAACATTAAACAACATAATACAAATGATGTTCAGAAATACTACTCCGGCTGGAGGTAAAGTATACATTGATAACATCTATTACTGGAGACCTGCCACGGCATTACCGGCTCCAACTATAACCAATTTCATTTTACCGGCCAAAACAGTAGGTGACGGACCATTCCAATTAGTTGCTCCAACAAGTAACAGTACAGGTGCATTTACTTATGCGGTTACCGGTAATCCTGGTGTTGCTTCTATAAGTGGAGATACCGTTACTATTTTAGGTGGAGGTACAACAACTATTACAGCTACTCAAGCAGCCTCAGGAAGTTATGGTTCAGGGGTTATTGCAGCAACTTTTATTGTTTCTTTCCCTCCACCGACTACAGCAGCTCCAATGCCTACAGTACCGGCAGATAGAGTTTTATCTATTTTCAGTGATGCTTACACTAACGAAGGTGGTGCTTTTTATCCATATTGGGGACAAACAGCAGGATACATAGCTCCGGCATTAGTAGCAATAGGTTCACCAAGCAGCAATACCTTGAAAATGGATAATTTAACTTATCAAGGGGTGCAATTAACAAGTAATATTGATGTTTCAAGTATGACAACTTTACATCTTGACATTTGGACACCGAATTGTACCACATTTGATTTCTATTTAATAGACTCGGCGCCAGTTGGAGTTCCTCCCGCAGAGCAAGCTGTTTCATTATCTCCAACCCAAAACGGATGGAATAGTTTTGATATTCCAATGTCATCTTATAACACATTAGCATTAACTGAAGTTCAACAATTTAAGTTTGTTGGTTTACCATCAGGAAGTGTAGTATATATAGATAATATTTACTTTACAAGGCCTACATCACGCCCAATAGCTCCAACTACAACAGCTGAAATTAACTATTGTAAAGGAGCAATTGCAACTCCATTAACGGCAACTGGTTTTCCTGGAAATGCATTAAAATGGTATGTTGGTACTACGAACGCGACTACAGGAATAACTACCTATGGAGCAGCGACTTCTACTGCTCCAACTCCTACTACAACAATAGTGGGGTCACCTTCAAAAAAATACCAAGTTTCTCAGGTACTGTCAGATGGTACTGATAGTCCGAGAGCAAATATTTCAGTTAATGTATTGGCATTACCAACAGAGGTCTTAAGTACTATAACAAGTAATACAGAATCTACCGTAACTCCGGGGACTTATTTGGCTGCCACAACAGCAGTTGGAAAGTTTGTTGGCACTTCAGAAACAGTATCTTACAGAATAGCGCCATTTGTTGGAGCTGATTTAACTTACTATTGGACAGTTCCTTCAGGAGTAACTATTGTTAATCAAAATGCTAATGTTTTAACGGTTAATTTCCTAAATGTTCCTTCTGGAGTAGGCACTATTGGAAACATAACAGTACAAGCTCAAAATGCTAACGGTTGTAGAACAGCAGCGAAAACACTTGCAGTTTCTAAAGTTTTACCAACGGCGCCTGCTGGTATTAAAATGTATGATGATTCATTACCAGTAAATGCGACTACTTTGTTACCTGTAGCAGTTACTACTTTTGGTCAATACATGGGAACTAATAAAGTATTAAGATTAGTAGCTACGCCTTCACTCACGGCAACTTCTTATCAATGGGAATTACCTGAAGGAGTTAATCAATTGTCTGGTGGCAACACAAATGAAATTACAGTTAATTTCTTAGGAGTTACTAGTTCGAATACAACTAATTATTTGTCTTCTACCGGTGTTTCAACAAATAGTTTAAGAATTGGGGTAAAATCTGTTAATGGTGTAGGTGTTTCTGTTACCAGTAATTCAGCACTTATCAACCCTACGACTACTTCTACAGCAAAATTGTTAACATTAACGGCTACAGCACCAAAAGCACCCGTTTTGAAAATGACTAATGATGCGGTTAGCACAACCACATCAGTTACTGTTGTAAGTAAATTTATAGGAACGACCACAGAATTCACATTAACATCTTCAGTAGCTGTTGGAGCTTCATCTTATGAATGGATATTACCAACGGGTGTAAATGTAACTTTTGGAAATCCTGCAACAGACAGAATTATTAAAGTTAATTTTGCTGGTGTTTCTTCAGGGGTAACTACTCTATACATTGGAGCAAGATCTAAAAACGGAATAGGGACTTCTGATTCATCAGCTCTTAACTCATTGGCTTTAGCACCTTATACAAATTCACCTTATAAGCTGTTAAAACTGACTGCTGCTGTTCCTGCTGCTGTTTCTATAGTAACAGGTCAAATTGCAGGAGTTTGTGGAGGAAGTACTTATAGCTATACCATGACAGCTTCAGCTCTTGCTAATTCGTATGTAATTACTGCTCCAATCGGATCAGTTGTGACTTCAGCTAGTAATTCAACTAATACAACAAACGTTTTGTCAACAAGCGATTTAACATTCTCTGTTACCTATCCTGTTGGATTTGTCGGAAATACGACACTTTCACCAAAGACGGTTGCTATTACTTCTGTAAATGGTGTTGGAAATAGTTTGACAAATAAAACACTAGTCATTACTACTGCTATGCCGGCTATTGGAGCCGCTACTGGTTCAGCCGGAATCACAACTTTTTCAAGATGTGATTCTCAGAGTTTTACTGTTCCAACAGTTGTTGGGGCTACCAATTACGTTTGGACGCCTGCTAATGGGGCTGTTATCTTGAGTGGTCAAGGGACTAATAGTGTTGAAGTAGATTTTTCTGCGGTTGCAAATTCTGTAACCTCTACTAAGATTACAGTTGTAGCTACCAATGCTTGTGGCGTAAGTAGTGCTGTAAAAACAATTACACTTAGTAGTTTAAGTTGCACATTTGGTAAGTCTGAAGAAAGTTTGTCCGATGCAAGCATGATTTCGCTTTATCCAAACCCGGCCAGAGATAACTTTACATTAGAATTAAATGCTTCTCAAGCAGGCGAAATATCAATGGCAATTTACAATATCAACGGAGCTTTAATAAGAACTAAAAATGTACAGTTAACAGAAGGCAACAATTTGATTAATGAAGACATCTCCTCATTAGCAAGTGGTATTTACTTCGTACAAATCTACAGTTCATCTAACGAGGAACCGGTAGTTAAAAAATTAGTTAAGGATTAATTATTTTGAATTGAATTATTATTTCCTAAGAGAGGCCGTAAAGGCCTCTCTTTTTTTATGATTTGTAAAATCTAAATAAAAGATGATTTATTGCCAAGGAATTGTATCCTCAATATTTATTAAACCAAATAAAGGATTATTTTTTTTGATTAATAATTTTTTGGATGGATAGAAATTATTAGATATGATTAGACAATAATTACCAATCTGGACTATTGTTAAGCCTCTCTTATCACTTGAATAACCTCTCTTGTCACTTGTACAGCTTATCTTGTCACTTGCATAGTCTTTCTTGTCGCTTGTATAGCCTCTCTTGTCACTAGAATAACCTCTCTTGTTTCTTGTATAGCCTATCTTGTCGATTGTCAAACCACTCTGGTTTATCTTCGAGTCTCCCTAATGCCTAGTAGGCCTTATCTTGCCACTACTTAAATAAAAACCTTCAATAAACTAAATACACTCCCCAACAACTTTGTCATTCTGAATGAAGAGAAGAATCAAATTATATTTGGTAAAAACAATAGGGCAACCAACAACAATTTCCGTCAGCACTAATTTACAATCCGTACCAACAATTAATTTAAAAACAAAACCCCCGAACACTACTGCTCGGGGGTTTTAATATTTCAGGACTAAAGAATTACTTCACAATCAAGAATTCTGAGCGTCTGTTTTGAGCGTGTTGCTCTTCGCT
>NZ_CAMLRU010000072.1 GCF_946482535.1 uncultured Flavobacterium sp. | reverse complement strand
ACTATACGCTCGAAATGAAAACCGTATTTTTATTTACATTTATAGCGAGTGCCTTGTACATAGAACGCTATGCAAATCTGGGGATTTTTATGCGTACCAAAATGATGTTCCAGCCTTTTCTAGTAGTTGTTTTAGTCCTGCTGATCCAACAAGGTTTGAGCTTAACAAAGAGTGAAAAAAATGAGTAAACCCAAATTGATTCGAATTACCACAGTTCCCATTTCTCTGGAAAAACTACTAACAGGACAGCTTAGGTTTATGAGTTCGTTTTATGATGTCATTGCCATCTCATCCGACAAAAAGCAATTGGAGAAAGTTGGAGCTAAAGAAGCAGTAGCCACTTTTCCTCTTGAAATGTCCCGAAAAATAACCCCTGTTAAGGATGTGGTTGCCGTTTTCAAATTATTCCTGTTTCTGAAAAGAGAAAAACCTCTCATTGTTCATACTCATACCCCTAAAGCCGGTATTGTTGGAATGCTTGCCGCCAAATTGGCCGGAGTACCGCACAGATTTCATACCGTTGCCGGATTGCCTTTGTTGGAAACCAAAGGATTGAAACGCAAAGTACTTGATTTTGTAGAAAAGCTGACCTATGCTTGCGCTACCAATGTATATCCCAATTCGAAAGGCCTGCTCACAATCATATTGGAAAATAGTTATTGTGCAGCGGATAAAATAAAAGTCTTAGCTAACGGAAGTTCAAACGGCATTGACACATCCTATTTTAATCCGACTTTGTATAGTGAGTCTCAAAATGCCTCTTTGCGAGCACAATTGAATATCAATCATGATGATTTTGTTTTTGTGTTTGTAGGTCGATTGGTAGGCGATAAAGGGATTAATGAATTGGCGTCAGCGTTTGAATTACTTTTGAAAGATCAAAAAAATGCAAAACTACTTTTAGTAGGAGATTATGAATCCGATTTAGATCCTTTATCTGCTGAAACTATGGCAATAATTCAAAGCAATAAAGCTATTATTACAGTAGGTTTTCAAAGTGATGTCAGACCCTATTTAGCCATTTCTGATGCTTTGGTTTTTCCGAGTTATCGCGAAGGATTTCCCAACGTAGTGATGCAGGCCGGAGCTATGGGATTGCCGAGTATCGTAACTGATATTAATGGTTGTAACGAAATCATAATCCATGGCGAAAACGGAATCATCATTCCGGTAAAAAATGCAACAGCCATTTTAGCAGCCATGCAAAGTTTGATGAGTCATCCCAACTCTCCACAAAAGAGAGCGCTAATAAGAGCAATGATTGTAAACAGATATGAACAACAGCTTGTTTGGGAAGCTATTTTAGATGAATATCAGAGAAGTGACAAAAATAATTACGCATGTTAACTATAATAAAAATAAACTACTTTTGTTTGCGTTACAATAATCAAAAAAACAACAATAAATGCTTTTTAATTCTTTAAATTTTGCTTTTTTTTTGCCGATTGTTTTTGTTTTATATTGGTTTGTAACAAATAAAAGTTTAAAAAAGCAAAACGCTTTATTGCTTATATCCAGTTATTTTTTCTACGCTTGCTGGGATTGGCGATTTTTATTTTTACTGGTTTTTTCAACCGTTTTAGATTATTATACCGGAATCAAAATGTATGAATCTAAAAGTCAAAATGAAAAAAAGTTTTGGTTTTGGTTAAGCATTTCTGTCAATCTCGGGTTTCTTGGGTTTTTTAAATACTATAACTTTTTTGCTGATTCTTTTGCTCAAGCTCTCGAAAGTGTGGGTTTGTATGTGAATCCATGGACGCTTACGGTCATTTTACCGGTAGGAATTTCTTTTTATACTTTTCATGGACTTTCTTACGTGATTGATATCTATAAAGACCGCATAAAAGCCGAAAGAAATTTTATTGATTATTCTGTATTTGTTAGTTTTTTTCCTTTGTTGGTAGCCGGTCCGATTGAAAGAGCTACTCATTTATTACCGCAAATTCAAAAAGAAAGAAAGTTCAATTACGCAATGGCAGTCGATGGGATGCGCCAAATCTTATGGGGATTATTCAAAAAAGTAGTCATTGCCGATAATTGTGCACAGTTTGCTAATTTGATATTCAACGACTCAGCCAGCTACAATGGCAGTACTTTAGTAATTGGAGCGTTGTTTTTTACTTTTCAAATCTATTGTGATTTTTCAGGTTATTCAGATATTGCTTTAGGAACCGCTCGTTTGTTTGGAATTGATTTATTGCGAAACTTTGCATTTCCTTATTTTTCAAGAGATATGGCTGAATTTTGGAGACGTTGGCATATATCATTGTCTACTTGGTTCAGGGATTATTTGTATATTCCTTTAGGAGGAAGTAGCGGAAGTATGTGGCTGAAGGTCAGAAATACTTTTATTATTTTTATAGTCAGCGGGTTTTGGCATGGTGCAAATTGGACATTTATCATTTGGGGATTGTTAAACGCTCTTTACTTTATACCGCTTTTAATTACCGGTAATAACAGAAAAAACCTTGAGGTAGTTGCTTTAGGTCGACTCTTTCCCACACTAAAAGATTTCTTCAAGATATCACTGACTTTTTCTTTGACTGTTTTGGCTTGGATTTTTTTTAGAGCTAACAATGTGACTCACGCTTTTCAATATTTAAAAGAGATATTTTCGGAATCACTATTTGAAATGCCTAAATTTGATGGGATGACCGGAGCGGCTTACACGGCTGTTTTTGTTTTGTTTTTTATGATTGTTGAATGGATTGGAAGAGGTGAACAATATGCTTTGGCCAGTTTTTTAACCAAAAAAAGTAAATTTGTAAGGAGAGGATTTTATTTGTTGCTTTTTATGTTGGTAGTAGCCTTTTTGGGTCAGAGAAATACTTTTATATATTTCCAGTTTTAATGAAAAAAAAGTTTGTTTATAAAGTACTGTTTTTTTTAGCGCTCTTTGTGACGGCAAGACTTGTTGTGTTGTTTTTTGTGCCTAAATTTATTCCCTATCATTGGGGAAATCCATGGGTAAGTACCAAAATCAGACACATCGAAAAAGCAGACTCCCAACCCAATATTTATTTTTTCGGATCCAGTAGAATCTACAGACAAATCAACCCAAAATATTTTGACAGTTTGGCCAATCAAACTTTTGAGCATCAAATTAAGTCTTTCAATATGGGTGCACCGGCAACGTTTGTGCCTCAAACGTACTACTTGTATTCTCATTTTTTACGTTCAAGTTTGGCTAAAAACACCAAAACAGTATTTTTAGAGTTGACACCCATTGACCCGATTGGAGAAGAGCTCATGCACCAAGAGCGAACAAATTATTGGCTCGATATTAATCAAATGAGTTTTGTGTATTCTTCAATTTCTAAGGATAAGACACTTTCTTTAAGTCAAAAAGCGGCAAGGTTACACCGTTATTCAATTTCTTATTTAGAAAGTATTTTAGGTATTGGGCACTACGGAGAAGAAATAACCAATTCCGGTTATTACGACCCAACTTTTTTGGGAAAAAACAAAGATGGTTTCTATCCTTTAGAAGATGAGGTTTCTGATAAAGCCACAACGGAGTTGACAGCCAGAAGAGATAAATTTAACCCAACTGATTTAAAAGACAGGGCTAATAAATCAGCTCATTTTTATGATAAGATTTCAAGTAAGTATGATAAAATTCATTTGAAAAAAGTGAAAGAGTTAATTGCAGTTTCCAAAAGCAAAGGAATACAACTTATCTTTATAATTTCACCAAGAAGTACTAATCAAGCCCTTATTAATTTAGCCCATCAAATCCCATCAAAAAACTGTATTGATTTGTCAAATTATAAAAAATATCCTGAATTTTATGATTTGCAAAACTCCTTTGATATTGGCCATTTGAATAATAAAGGCTCAAATATGTTCACCAAAAGCATTTATGTCGAATACTTGAAAATGATAAAATAGCGAGTTCAAATAATGTATAAGAATATTTTTAAAATAGTATTAGATTTTACAGTCGCTTTAATCGGATTGGTTTTACTCTTTCCCATTTTTTTGCTTGTGACACTTTTACTTTGGTTGGCCAATAACGGAAAACCCTTTTTTATACAAGAAAGACCGGGTAAAAACGGTAAAGTTTTTAAAATTATCAAGTTTAAAACCATGAACGATGCCAAAGACAAAGACGGTCATCTTTTACCCGATGAAAAACGATTAACCGTTATAGGGAAGTTTGTTCGCAAAACGTCTTTAGATGAAATCCCGCAATTGCTTAATGTGTTAATGGGTGATATGAGTTTAATTGGTCCCAGACCACTTTTACCAAGTTATTTAGAATACTATACGCCATTCCAAAACAGAAGACATGAAGTTAAACCCGGAATTACCGGTTGGGCTCAAGTTAACGGAAGAAATGCCATTAGTTGGGACCAAAAATTTGAATTAGACGTTTGGTATGTAGACCATATCAGCTTGCTTTTAGATTTAAGAATTATGATCAAAACCTTTCAGAAAATTATCAATACCAATGAAATCTCAGCAGAAGGACATGCGACCATGCCTCGCTTTGATGATTTACAAAGGAATAAAACAATATGAAAAAAAATATTTTAGTTACCGGTGCTGGGGCCTTACTTGGTCAAGGTATTTTAAGGTTATTGCAAATTGCCGATTTTCCCAAAAAAATATTTACCGGTGATCCCGATCCAAGGTCTTCGGGACATTGGTTAGGAGATTACGCTATCACCATTCCAAAAGTAAGTGATTCAGATTATATTTCGGTTATCAAAAAGGTGATAGTTGAGCACCAAATTGATGCCATCTTGGTTGGTACCGATGTGGAGTTGCCCATTTTAGCCCAATACAAAGAAGCATTACTCCTAGAGTTTAATTGTCTTGTAGTTGTGAGCAATCAAGAAGTCATTGCTATAGCCAATGATAAATTTTTGACAGCGGCTTTTTTGGAAAAAAATAATTTTCCTTTTCCGTATTCGGTCATGGCTAACGATCAAAATAAATTAATTGAGATTGAAGAAAAATTAGGGTTTCCTTTATTTGCCAAGCCCTTTGACGGTGCACGTTCTTTGGGAATCAAGAAAATAAATAACCACCAAGAGTTAATGGAGATTTACCATCCCGAAAGCAATTTAGTGGTACAACAATATTTACCGGAATCAGAAGGAGAATATACTTCCGGATGTATAGTGATTGAGGGAAAATGCCAAGTGGTAGTAACACTCAAACGCGATCTCAGAGATGGGAATACTTACAGAGCTTACCGAGATGCCGGTACATCAAAATATGATGAATTCATTATTCCTATAGCGGAAAAACTCAATGCAGACGGTCCGGTAAATTTTCAGTTTCGAATTTATGACGATAAACCGGTAATTTTTGAAATCAACGGCAGATTCAGTGGTACAACACCATTGAGACATTTTTTTGGATTTAACGAAGTAGAAGCGTTATTAAAATATTATTTTTTCGGAACAACCATAGAAAAACCTGAACTTAAAACCGGAATAGTGTTGCGTACATGGTCTGACCTTTTTGTTGACGAAACAGAATTTAATGCTTTAACAACTAAAGGCAATTTTGAACATTTGACCCCTAAGTTTTATAACTTTAGCCTCAAAGAATAGTAGTATGAAATTAGCGGTAGTAGTCGGAGCCAATGGTTTTTTAGGCAGTGCTTTAGTGGATAAGTTGTTGCTTCAAGGTTTTGAGGTGATAGCAGTATACAATACCAATACCGATAATATTAATGCGAAGGCAAAGTTAATGACTTCAAGCGAGTTGTTCAATTCATCCCGCACCCCTGATTTTATTTTTTATTTATCGGGTAATTATTCTAATCCGCATAGTAAGTTGCTAAAAATTAACGATTTGCTTTATCAATATGCCTTAAAATATGAAAAGGCAAAAATGATTTATGTGTCAAGTACCAATGTTTACGGTAATACGGAAGAAGTAATAACTGAGAATTCACCTTTTTACAATCCTGGATTGTATGCACTTTCCAAATTAGCCGGTGAGTTTATTGTGAAAGCAATGGCTCATTATTCCATAATACGTATGGCGTATGTCTATGGTCCGGGAATAACCAATAGTTCATTTATTCCGGCAATTATTCAATCTGCCAAAACCAACAAGAAAATAACTTTATTTGGTCAAGGAGAGCGCAAACAAGATTATATTTATATAGCTGATGCTGTTAATCTTTGTGTGGCATCGGCATTACAAGAAGACAACGCCATTTATTTAGGTGCTACAGGGATGTCAATTTCCAATAAAAAAGTAGCTGAAGAGATTCAAAAACATACTACTTCTACCTTGGAATTTGTAGGGGAAGAAACGGGGCAATCTTTTTATTTTAATCCGAAACAAACTTTTGAGAAACTCCATTGGCAGCCCGAAACTTCTTTGGCTGAAGGTATTAAGAATATGTTGGTATGAAAATAATCATTTTTGGCGATGTACATGGTAATTTGATAGCTTTGGAAGAATTATTCCGATTGGAAGCCAAAGAAACTGACTTATTTGTTTCTCATGGTGATGTGGTTAATTACGGGCCATGGACCAACGAATGTATCCTTTTTTTAAACGAAATTAAGAATTGCACCTTACTCAAAGGAAATCACGAAAAGTATTTTTCGGAAGGTAATTATGACGGAACCAATCTGATAGCCCAAACCTTTTTTCAACATTGTTATGACCAATTTGATCAAAATTTAACCACTCACATAAAGAATTATCAAGAAGAATTGGTTCTTGATAATTTTACTGTAAAGCACACTCTAAACAATCAATATATTTTTGCAGACACCGATATTTCTGAAATACCGATTGATACAAACTATATGTTTGGTCATTCACACCAACAGTTTTTCAGAGAAAAAAATGGCTTTAGTTTGTATAACACCGGCAGTATTGGTCAAAATCGAACCTATATTAACCAATCCTGTTATTTGAAATATGATACCGAAACCGGTCAAGTCGAATTAAAAAGCTTTCTTCACCACATCGAAAGAGTAATTAAGCAAATGAAGTCGGAAAAATTTCCCCAACTTTGTATTGATTATTATTTATCCAAAAATAGACGATAAAGAGAACGATGCCGAAACGTGGATTTGATATTTTTTTTTCAATATTACTATTGTTGGTATTATTGGGGCCTATTTTATTATTGTGGGCTATTTGCTCTGTTGATACTGCAGCCAATGGTATTTTTATCCAAGATAGGGTTGGGCAGTATGGAAAAATATTCAAAATCTATAAATTGAGAACCATTAGAGATAAAGATCAAAGAATTTCTGGACTAGGAGCTTTTTTGAGAAAATATAAAATTGATGAGTTTCCTCAAATAGGGAATGTTTTAATCGGAGACATGAGTTTTGTTGGTCCAAGACCTGATGTTCCCGGTTATTATGATCTTTTGGAAGGAGAAGAGAAAAATATTTTAAAGTTAAAACCGGGTATCACCAGCAATGCATCACTAAAATACGTTGATGAAGAATTGATTTTGCAAAATCAGTCGAATCCAAGGCAATACAATGATGAAATTATTTTTAAAGATAAAGTGAAAATGAATTTGGATTATTATTATCATAATTCCATCTTTGGGGATATCAAAATTATTATTAAAACAGTGTTTGGAGTATTCTTTCACTGATTATTAAACACCATCAGAACCATGACTAATTCAAAAATATGGTTGTCTTCACCACACATGGGTGGAGGAGAACAAAAATTTGTACAAGAAGCGTTTGATACCAATTGGGTAGCACCTTTAGGACCAAATGTTACCGGATTTGAACAAGATTTGGAAAATTATTTAGGCGAGGCAGTACATGTTGGTGCCTTGAGTTCAGGGACTGCAGCGCTTCACTTGGCTTTGATATTATTGGGAGTAAAGAATGGAGATGAAGTGATTTGTCAAAGTATGACGTTTTCCGCATCTGCCAACCCAATTGTGTATTTGGGGGCCACACCTGTTTTTGTTGACAGTGAACCTGATACCTGGAATATGTGTCCGATGGCTTTGGAAGAAGCTATAAAAGATCGAATAGCTCACGGCAAAAAACCAAAAGCAATTATCGGGGTTCATTTATACGGCATGGCTTTTAAAGTAGATGAAATTACGGCCTTAGCCAATAAATACGAAATTCCCTTAGTAGAAGACAGTGCCGAAGCCTTGGGAAGTACTTACAAAGGTAGAAAATGCGGGACTTTTGGTGACCTTTCCATTTTGTCATTTAACGGAAATAAAATTATCACTACTTCCGGTGGTGGTGCCATAGTTACCAAAACAATTGAACAAAAGAATAAAGCCGTTTTTCTTTCTACTCAAGCCAGAGACAATGCACCGCATTATCAGCATAGTGAAATTGGTTACAACTACCGTATGAGTAATATATGCGCCGGTATCGGGCGAGGTCAAATGGAAGTTTTAGATAAGCATATTGCTTTGAGAAGAGCAATGCATCAGTTTTATGTGGATTTATTTAAAAATATTTCCGGAGTCACAGTGTTTTCTGAGCCTAATGCTGATTATTTTTCTAATCATTGGTTGTCTTGTATTGTGATTGACCCAATCAAGACTAATGGGGTGACGAGCGAAAAAGTAAGATTGGCTCTTGAAAAAGAAAATATCGAATGCCGACCACTTTGGAAGCCCATGCATTTGCAACCCATTTTTAATCATTGTCGATATTTTGGGAACTCTGTAGCGGAAAACTTATTTACAAACGGTCTTTGTTTGCCCTCTGGTTCAAATTTAACCCCAAATGACAGAAATAGTATTCAGAATGCCATTCAAAGGGTTTTAATGGTATAGTAGATGTTAATTTTTTTAATACTTTTACTGTCCAATTAAAAAATTAAAATAAAAAATTGCCTAATAATACCACAAAGAAATATTTATCAGATTTAAGAAGTTACTTAACCGAACTTCAATTTGGTTTTAAATTAGAGAATTTAAGTTATCTGCCTAGGTGGATGGTATTGCTATTAGATATCACGATCATTTTTTTAGGCGGCTTTATAACTTTTTTCATCTTTGATGGCATTAAACTAAAATACTTCAGAAACGAGAATCTTTTAATAGCTACACCGCTTTATTTTTGTGTCAATATTTTTTTCTTTTGGATATTCAGAACCTATTCGGGAGTAATACGCCATTCATCTCAAGTGGATGCTTTGAAATTATTTTTTGCACAATTCTTTTCTACGTTAATCTTAATTTTAATCAATTATTCTGCTCTGATTTATTGGCAAAATAAATTTTTCCTTACTACAGGATTGATTATTAACGGCGTAATTTCCTTTAGTCTTTTGTTTTTCTATCGCGTTGTGGTGAAACATACCTTCGAAAGGTATTTCAGTAATAAAAATACAGCTCATTTAACAAATGCCTTGATTTATGGTTCAGATGTCAACGCTATTGCTTTAGCTAACTCATTACAATCAGAGTCTCCAAAACGATTTAGGGTCGTTGGATTCATGGATAAATCCGCACAAAACACCACCAAGCGAATCCATAATTTACCTATTTATACCGGAAATGTGATAACCGTATTAAGAACTCTTGATGCAGAGGTTTTGATTTTTGCGGATAAGTCCATCTCTAAAGACGAACGTTCGCAAATAATTGATGATTGTTTAGAATATAATTTTAAGGTATATACTATTCCGCTTTTGAGTGATGTTGAGGATCAAAAAGAAATCTCTAAAAAAATTAAAAACTTCCAAATTCTTGATTTATTAGAGCGAGAACCAATTGTCCTCGACAATCAAACGATTTCTAAACAATTGCATAAAAAAACTATTTTGGTTACGGGTGCGGCGGGTTCAATAGGTAGTGAGATTGTGCGGCAAGTGATTTTATTCAAACCTAAAAAAATAATTGTTTTAGACCAAGCAGAAACGCCATTGCATAATTTGAGTTTAGAAATTTCCGCTTTAGATCCTGAAGTGGAAACCATCAATGTGATATCGGATATAAAAAATACCGATGAAATTGAGCAGGTTTTTGTAAACCACAAACCTGAGGTTGTCTATCATGCCGCTGCCTACAAGCATGTGCCGTTGATGGAAGAAAATCCGGCTCAAGCTATCCTCAATAATGTTATGGGAACCCGAAATTTAGCAGATTTGTCAGCCAAATATAAGGTGGGTAGTTTTGTTATGGTTTCCACTGATAAAGCGGTTAATCCTAGTAATGTAATGGGTGCCAGCAAGAGAATAGCCGAAAAATATGTACAATCATTAGACTACAAGTTAAAAACAGAAGGCGTAAATAACCCAACCAAGTTTATCACTACGCGTTTCGGTAACGTACTAGGTTCTAACGGCTCTGTTGTGCCTTTGTTTACAAAGCAAATACAAGAAGGCGGACCTTTAACCATTACCCATCCGGAGATTATTCGCTATTTTATGACCATACCTGAAGCTTGTCAATTGGTCTTGGAAGCAGGTGCGATGGGGAAAGGTGGTGAGATTTATATTTTTGATATGGGGAAACCGGTCAAAATTATAGACTTGGCCAAAAAAATGATCCGTTTGGCCGGATTCACACCTGATAATGAAATTAAAATTAAAATCATCGGACTAAGACCGGGTGAAAAATTATATGAAGAATTATTAAACAATACTTCTAAAACGTTACCTACTCACAATACCAAAATCATGATTTCTCAAGATGAGTTCCACCACCACACAGAACTCAATAAATCAATAGATTTACTCATTAGTATCGCAAAAGAGAAACCAAATTCGGTAATTGTTACTAAAATGAAAAAAATCGTACCGGAATATAAAAGTTTGAATTCTGTTTATGAAGCTTTGGATAGTGTTAAGGTAGATACAAATAATTAACTATTTCTTTACACTGCAGGCCTAATAAATTAGAAGATTAAATCTGATTTATAAAATCAAATCGTAGATTTGCAAACTAGAAATAATAACTCACAAACTAACAGATGATGATTAAAAAGTTATTGCTTTTACTAATAATGTCACTTTTTGTAGTGTCATGTGCCAGTAAAAAAGATATATTATATTACCAGGATATTAAAAACAATAGCCAAGAGCAAATCAGTTTTTTGTCCAGCAATGTTCAAATAAATGATATTTTATATATCAAAGTATCTGCAGTTGTACAAGAATCTGCTGATCCTTTTAATTTGGCGATAACCAACATCGGTAATGTTAATATTGAATCTTATAAAATTCAGGGTTATCTGGTTTCTCAAGAGGGAAATATCATTTTTCCGATTTTAGGAAAAGTGAATGTGGTAGGTAAAAGCACCGAAGAAGTTCAAGAACTTTTAGCCAAAATGCTTACGGATTACGGTTATATCAAAGACCCAACGGTAAGTGTGAGAATCATTAACAGTAAAGTAACAGTTTTGGGAGAAGTAAGAATGCCCGGGACTTATTCTTTTGACGAGCAAAATATTTCTTTGAATCAAGCTATCGGATTTGCCGGGGATTTAACCATTAACGGCGTTAGAAAAGATGTTTTACTTATCAGAGAAATCAATGGGGTAAGAACCTATGTTCACTTGGATTTAACCTCTTCCAATTGGTTTAATAGTCCTTATTATTACGTCAAACAAAACGATATCATAATTGTTAATCCCAATGGTCCCAAAGTCATGTCATCCGGATACTTGAACAGTATTGGTACAACCCTTGGAATTATCTCATTCGGGTTAACCATGTATCTATTGTTAAAAAACTAATTTAATGGAAAACATTCATTTCGATTCCCGGGAAAACGATAATCCTATCAATATACTAAACGAGGTATTCAAATACTTGCGTTTTTGGTATTGGTTTTTATTGTCTGCCGTATTGTCTTTTTTTATTGTTAATTACTACTTGAACCACACCTTGTCGGTTTATGAAACAAAAGCGAATATCAAAATCATAGATGATTCAAAAAACAACTTTGTTTTACCGGTAGCCGGTTTGACTTCATTGGGAAGAACCAAGGTTAATTTAGATAACCAAATAGAAATCATTCGCTCCTACAGAATATTGGAACAAGTATCTAAAGAACTCAATTTAGATAC
>NZ_CAMLRU010000071.1 GCF_946482535.1 uncultured Flavobacterium sp. | reverse complement strand
TTTGTTTTGTTTTATTTTGAATGCAAATTTTTAATGTCTATTGTGCTCTGTTGATTATATTTATTATGTTTTAGGATTATCGTTTTAAAGTAAAATGGGCTCTAAATGTTTTTTCGGCACCGTTTTCTAAGTAATCAATGGTAAACCAATAATCATCAGAGAACATTAGGTGTCCGTTGTAGGTTCCGTCCCAGCCTGCGCCATTTGGACTTATTTGTTTAAGTACTTTACCATATCGGTCAAAGATTAATATTCGGGCATTGCCATTAACTCCTCTGATGTTCCAAGTGTCATGAATTCCATCACCATTTGGCGTAAAATAGTGAGGATAATTGATGAGGGTAACGGTTGAGGTCAAATAAGTACAAAGTGTTTCATCAACCACGGTAATAGTATGGGTTCCAGAAGACACATTGTAAAATGTATTAGAGGACTGAAAGTCAGCATTGTCGAGTTGGTATAAAAACGGACCATCTCCACCCACAACTGTCACAACAATATTCGGATAATCAGTAAAGGCTTCAGATTGATTAATAATCAGGCTTTCGCCTTGGACAGATTCACTTACTTCAGCTGTAACCAAATCAGAAACACAACCCGAAAGCAAGTGCGTTGCCACTACTCCATAAGTGCCAATTTGGTAGGCATTATAGAAATTGTCATCAGCATTAGGGATAAGCACACCTTCAAAATACCATTCAAAAAGGTATTCCGATTGAGGCAAATTAGTCGTAAGCGTATGAAATTGGGAAGCAGGAGTACTGGCAGCATTCAAACAGATGGCGCCATCGGTTATGCTTGGATAAGGTATTGGATTGATAGTAACCGTAATTGTTATGGGAAGACCGGGACAACCATTGTAAAGTGGAGTTACAACATAAGTTGCACCACCGGCAGTGTTATTATTATTGGTTAATACTTGATTGATTTGATTTCCATTACCGGAGGAAGCTCCATTTGTTCCGTTTTGTGAAGCTGTCCAGGTAAATGTTGTTCCGATAATATCAGAAGTTAATGTGATAGCAGTGGTTTCTCCTGAACAATAAGTTACACTTCCGCTGAAGTTAGCTGTAGGAGTAGGATTGATTAAAACAGTAGCATTGCCCGAAAGAGATTGGCTGCAACTGGTTGTCCCTGAAACAGTAACACTGATCAACTGGAAAGTAGTGTTTGCCGTTAAAGCGGAAGTGATAAGATTCGTCTGCCCGCTTCCGTCAAGTGTTATAGTTTGGTTTGGCCCATTATTCACAGTGTAAGTTATAATAGCATTAGGTGTTCCGCTAAAGCTTACAGTGCTGGTTTGATTGGCGCAAATAGCAGAAGGATTTACACTGATGGTTGCTGTGGGTAGAGCAACTAAGCTAATGTTAACTGACTGAGACAAAGTTTGGGCACAGCCATTTGGTCCTGCTGAGGTTACATTAACAAGGGTACAATTGGTATTGGAAATCACATTTGACAAAGTTACCGAACTTGTGCCAACGGCATTTAAAACCGTATTTTGATTTGCTCCGCCATTAATATTATAAGTTATAGTAGCATTCGGGGATCCATTAAAAGTTAGTGTAGCATTGGCTCCATAACAAACAGCGGAATCACTGCTGACACTTGCGGTAGGCGCTGCATTGACTGTAATTACAGCAGAACTACTCAGTGTATCGCTGCAAGTATTTAAAGTGGCTCCGACCAAGTTATAGGTACTGTTTGTTGTTAAATTTGGAGTAGTGATGGTAGCCAGTCCACTCGAATTTAAGGTTATGGTTTGATTGGTGCCACCGTCAACATTGTAGGTAATTATGGCATTTGGTGTGCCGTTAAAAGTGATGACAGCAGTATTACCGGTACATATACTGGTGGTTCCGGATAAACCGGCAGTGGGTTGGCTGATAATCGTTAAACTAACAGGTGTTCTCAAACTGTTGATGCAGTTAGTACTCAAGTTATAAGTTTCTGCATAATAAGTACCCGCAACTGTGGGCGTGAATGTAGTTGAATTAGATAACAATAAATTTCCACCAACCGCTGCGTCATACCAATTAACGCCTGTGCCTGCAACTGAGGTTACGGTTAATGGCGGAATGGGTTGATTACTGCAAATTGTTTTGTCTCCATCGCTAATACTGTTAATTGGTGGTGTCAAAAAGGAAACCGTAAAAGTGTTTGACAAGGTAGAACAAAAAGGATTACTCAAATTGGCAATGTCTTGCGCTACTTTTGTTCTGAAATAAGTTTGTGTACTCAAATTAGGAGTAGTGTAAGTTGGAAGGGTGGCACCTGCAATATCTGTCCAAGTTGTTCCGTTTGTACTCGATTGCCATTGGTAAAAATAAGTTCCGGTTCCCGGGGTAGAAGCTTGAAGTGATAAACTAATCGGATTTTGACAAGTAAGTAAATTATTTCCAACTATAGAGGGACTAGAAATGGTGGTTAATTCGCCACATGATTTAAATTCTATATCATCAATAGCCAAATCATTTCCGCATCCTCCTAATCCGTTATTTTTCATTTTTAACACTACGGAAGTTTCATTGATGGTGTTAAAAACCAAAGCGAATTGTTGCCAATTAGGTGCTGCACTTCCCATAATACTTCCCGTATTTCCCGAACTTAGTAAAATGGTCTCGGCATCATTCCAAATTTCAAACCTAACATTTATAGGAATTTCATTAGCGCCACAGAAACCCGAACCCGGATTGTAAATATTCATAACCCAAGCAGAGAATTCAAAAGTGGTATTGACACACAATCCCGTAACCCTTCTTTTGTAAAATTCTCCCGAAGTACTGGCATTGGCATTGACAATTAAAGATTTTCCGTTGGTTCCGTTTGTGGCATCATCAGTATGGTCTAACGAGTAGTGCCAAGTGCTGTAAAGATTTGTTCTGTAGTAAAGCGTGTAACTCCCGTCATTGGGATTGCCAACAATAAAAGTATAGTTGGTTGTTCCAGCCGGTAAAGCAGGTCCATAACTGGTTCCATTGCCGAAATTTTCACTAAAAATAGGTTCACCGCTACTTCCGCCACAGAACCCTAATTGGGAATAACTTTGGATTGATATCAGTAAAATTAAAAAAGAAACTATTTTTTTCAGGAAACTCATTTATGGAATAATCAGATGGGTATAGGTGGTTTTAATAAGGAACTTTACTATTGAACCCTATTAATGTAAATCCAACCGGTTTTTGTTTTTAAATCATCAAAATCAATGACATAATAATAAGTGCCATCCGGTAATTCATCGCCATTGTCACTTTGTCCGTACCATTCATTTTGATAACTGGATTTGGTGTAAACCGCCATACCATATCGGTTGAAGATTTTTAACTGTTTCACATTATAACCTTCTAAATCGAAGTTGTCATTGAATCCGTCGTTATTTGCAGAAATTCCTTTTTGTATGCCACAAGTTGGCGCAAGAACAGTGATGTTCTCTTCGTTGCTGCAACCGTCTTGGGTGATAATCAAGCGATATATACCGGGAGAAGAAATAACAGTAGTAGAGGCTGTTCCAATCACTGTATTGGATGGATTGTACCAAGTATAAGTTGCATTTCCAGGATTGGTTTCCAAAGCGGTTAATGTATAGCTTACACCAACACAGCCTTCGCTGATGGTAAAGTCCGGTAAAGGTTTGACATCGATTAATAGTGTAGTTGACAAAGCACATTCGCCGGTATTGGGCGTAAAGGTATAAGTTGTTGAAGTGGTGTTGTTCAAAGCCGGAGACCATGATCCCGAGAATCCATCGGTAGAGGTTGTTGGTAGTGCATTCAAAGCGTCGCCCGAACAAATCGGATTTACCGGTGTAAAATTAGGCGTTACCAATGGGTTAACGGTTATTGTCAGATTGGTATTCGATACACATTGTTGCCCTGCAGTTGGCGTGAAAGTATAAGTGGTTGTTGCCGAATTATTGATAGCCGGAGACCAAGTTCCTGTGTAGCCATCGTTTGAAGTGGCAGGCAGATTATTTAATACAGCGCCGGCACAAATAGGAGCCACAGTTGTAAAGGAAGGCGTAATCGTTGGGTTAACCGTAACGGTTACTGTTTTTTGATACAAACAGGTTACGGTTTCCTTTAAAGAAATGTCGTCTAAAGCAAAATCATTTCCGTAGTCAATAAAATTTCTGTTGTAAATATTGATGTTTGCGGTAGTATTTGATCCTGAATTCCAATTGTAGGATACTTGTGTCCATAAACAAGTTGCTGCCGGTGCTGTCACAGGAATTCCTTGGGAAACACCATTAATCGTAACTTCCAATCGGGCAAGATTATCCGGGGCTACTGAAGCTACATAGTAAGAGAATGTATAGTTTGTATTTGGCACAACGGTAATCGGATTTTGATTACTCCAGGCGATTATATTTCCCGTAGGATCAGTTGCCCCATCAAAGACCATTAAATTTCCTGTGCCGGTGGTATGATCGCCGCATGAAGCAAACGCAACAAACCAAGCGTTCGGATTGGTGACAATATTGTAAGACGATTGAACGCCAAAGGGATTAGGATCATCTACTTGTGTATATTCTGTAAAGAATAAGGTATTGCCTTGTGCAAAATCTCCATTCTCAATTAAATTGACCGGAGACGAAAGAGAACCAGAAGTAACGGTATAAGTTGTAGTTACAGAAGGACTGACCGTTTGAGTGCTGTTATTTGGATTTGTAATAGAACTGTCAGGTGGGTTTGAGGTCCAATTGTAGGATCCGGTTCCGCCGCTTGCGGTTAACGTCGTTGAGTCGCCCGAACATAAGGTTACCGGATTACTCAACTGTAAATTATTTGGGACAGTTAAGGTTATTGTTTGGGTATATTGTTGACCTGCTGCATCCGAAACGGTCACGGTATAAGTACCTTCTCCTAAGCCGCTAAATATCCCGATAGTATTAGACTGAGTTGCCGAACCGGTTAGATTATAACTGCTGTAAGGGAAGAAACCGCCCGATAAACTCACCGTAATCAATCCATCAGTTGCGTTTGGACAAGTTGGATTCAAACTGGTATAGGAGCCAACAAAAGGAAGACTTCCTGCTGTAATTGAAAAATCATCTACCGCAAAATCGTTACCGATTGGTCCGGCATTATTTGTTTTTAAACGCACCATTACATTGTTCGCCGTAGCGACAAAAGAATAGCTTATGTTTTGCCATCCATCGGCAGGTAAAGGAGCAAGTGTATTTAATGTTACCGGATTGATATTGTTGGCATTCACAAAGAAAGCGCCAATATTAGCTCTGGTAATAGGGTCTGAGGTAACATTATTGGAAACAGATTTTACCCAAAAGCTAAAAACATAAGTAGTTCCAACGGTAAATCCTCCGATAGCACCACCGGTACTTCCCGTTGTCCAGAAAAACCTGTTGGCTAAGGTTGCTCCATCAAAAACAAGCATGTTTCCGGTTCCTGTAGTGTGATCTCCACCGGTTATATAACCGGAATTCATTAGGGTTGGATTATTCGTTCTTGCATAGTTGCCCGGATTACTGGTTCCGTTGAGTGGATTTATCAATGTGTAATCGTGTACAAAAAAACCAACACCGCTTCCGCCACTTTCAAAATCTCCGTTAGTTAATAAATTTTGAGCATTTAAATTATGGCTGCCTAAAACCAATAAAAAGAAGAGTAAAGGTATTTTGCCGAAAAGGGGTTGTAATTTTAGTTTCATAAATCTATAAAATTTGCGTATTGTAAAAATAACACATGTATTTTTAGACTTATTTACATTTTATAATATAAAAACTATACAATTCTCAAATTTTGTCTCAATCCGATTAAACATTTTCTTTTTATTTCATCTCTTTAAGAAGAATTTTGCCAAATGTTGTAGTGATGTTAAGTTGTTTCAAACGTTTTCGTTGTGTTTTTTTATGGTTGAGGTGATTCAACAAAGTGTTTTCTCATCAATAACTCCTTTTATTGTAGTGGTTTTTCTAATGATTGGTGAAGCTGTTTTATTAGAGAATATCTGGTTAGGAAAGTTTATCATACACTTTTAATCACGTAGGTAACAATTCCCCAAACAAACAGTTTATTACCTTCTTCTATTTTGATGGGTTGGAAGGTTTTGTTTTCGGGCATAAGGTAAATGCCATCTTTCTTTATTTTGATGCGTTTTACGGTGAATTCTCCGTCTATACAGCATACCGCAATTTTCCCGTCAGTGGGTTCTATACTGCGGTCAATTACCATGATGTCACCATCGTCTATTCCGGCGCCTATCATCGAAGTGCCGTCGGCTTTGGCGTAAAAAGTAGCTTCGAAGTTTTTGACCAAGACTTTGTCTAAACTAATTTGGGTGCCTTCAAAATCAGTCGCCGGTGAGGGGAATCCGGCCTTGATACCGCCTTCAAAATAGGGCAGTGTTGTTGGGTTTTCGAAATCGGGTTTGAAAAAGGTTAGGTTTTTTTTTGACATAGCTTCTCGATACATTTTTGGCTAAAGATATTATTTTTTCTAACGGCTTCATCGAGCCAAAAACACTCGAAGTGACGAGCATGGGATTACCGACAAGGGATTTTTAGTATCTCGTTAAAATCGGTGGTGTATTTTTTTGATAAATGTTCTTGCTTCATCGTCCAGGTTTTTTGCAGGTCTTGGTTGCCCAATCGGATTTTGCGTTCACCGGTTTTTTTATAATAGTCATCCATCACTTGCATGAGTTTTAGGTGCTTCGGATTTTCTTCTTCAAACAAATGGAATTGCTTTTGGTTTTCCGGAATAATATTGGTAACAATTACCCCGGCTTTTTTATAGATTTCGCCTTCTTCAAAAACTTCCTTCAACATTTTTACGGCTAGGTTGCTGATGGTAATTGAAGAATTACTGGCAAACGGCAGATTTTCCATTTTGTAAAAATTGTAGCGTGGTCGTTCGACTTTGTACTTGTCTTTTCTCAAATACAAAATCACACCGTAACAACACGATTTTTGTTTGCGAAGTTTTTCGGCACAGACTGTGGCAAAGGTGGAAACGCGTTCTTTCATGGCGTCGAATGTGGTAATGTTTCCGGCAAAACTTCGGGTGATGGCAATGTTTTTTTTGTCTTTCGGTTCTTCGAGTTCTAAAACCGATTGGCCTTCGAGTTCGTATTTCAAACGCAAACCTACTACGCCCATCGTGGTTTTGATATACGTTTCGTGTTGTGGCAACGTAAAATCGTAAGCCGTGTTGATGTTCTTCGCCTTCATCTTTTTGGTCAGTCGGAAACCGATACCCCAAACATCTTCGATTTTGGTCCATTTCAAGGCTTTTACGCGTTTTTCTTCCGAATCGATTACATAGACACCTTGGGTTCTTTCGGGGAACTTACGGGCGATTTTATTGGCGACTTTAGAAAGGGCTTTGGTTTCCGCAAAACCCACGGATACCGGAATGCTGAGCCATTTCATAATGCGGCTTTTCATTTGCAAACCATAGTCGTGGAAATCGGTTATCGGAACGCCGTCAAAATTCATAAAGGCTTCGTCTATGCTGTAGGGTTCGACATGTGGTGTAAAGCCTTCGAGGATTTTCATTACCCGATGACTCATATCGCCATACAACGGATAATTAGAAGAAAAGACTTGGATGTTTTTATCTTTGAGTTCTTGTCGGACTTTAAATTCGGGCGCACCCATCGCAATGCCGAGTGCTTTGGCTTCATCGCTTCGGGAAATGATACAACCGTCGTTATTGGACAAAATCACTATTGGTTTTCCAACCAAATGCGGCTGAAAAACGCGTTCACAGGAAGCATAGAAATTATTGCAATCGACTAAAGCATACATGGTATAAAATTAAAGATTTTGTCGTAGAACAAAAGTTAATTTTGCCGATTGTTGAAAACAAAAAAACCACCAAAATTGCTCTTGATGGTTTTCTGTATATTTTAATGGAGAACTTTTTAGTTCAATAAATTTGTCACTAAGGAAGGATAAAGTCCCATCACGATGTTCAACACAATGGCGGTAACCGCCACAAAGTAGTAAACCATCGGAACAGTTTGTTTTTCTTCCGAAGCTTCTTTGGTGTACATGGCTAAAATTAATTTGAAATAATAACCGACACTGATGATAGAGTTGATCACACCCACAATCACTAAGAATAAATAGCCTGATTTAATGGTGTCGCTGAACAACATAAATTTGGCAAAGAATCCGGAGAAAATCGGAATTCCCGCCATGGATAATAAAGAAGCGGTTAATACGGCTGCCATTAACGGATTGGTTTTACCCAAGCCATTGAATTTTTCCAATGCCTCGTTGCCTTTGTTTTGGGTAACGTAAATGATTACGGCAAAAGAGGCAATACCGGCCAAAGCATAAGCAGCAGTGTAATATAACAATGTTCCGGCAGCAGTTGATAAACTTAAAACGGCCATCAACATAAATCCGGCGTGTGAAATACCCGAGAATGCCAACATACGTTTTACATTGTCCTGACGCAAAGCCATGATGTTTCCGATGGTCATTGATAAGATAGAAACCACTACGATTACCATTTCGAACATTGGGGTTAACGATGAGGTCAAACCGCTTAGGATTTTGTATAAAGTGGCCATTGCAACTACTTTCGCCAAAGTACTCATGGTTGCAGTAGTTAAGGACGGCGAACCTTCGTAAACATCCGGAGCCCAAAAATGAAATGGCGCTGCAGCGATTTTGAATAACATCCCGATAATCATCAATACCATTCCTATAGGAAACCAAATCGGGATTCCGGCACCGGAGGATAAATCTTTGATTTCGGCTACATTAAAATAACCCGTAGCACCGTAAATCAAACAGATTCCGAATAAGATAATTCCCGAAGCAAATGACCCTAATAAGAAGTATTTCATTCCGGCTTCGTTGCTTTTTATATCTAATCTTCGGCTCGCCGCCAAGATGTATAATGAAATCGACAACACTTCGATCCCTAAGAAGAACATAGACAAATTAGTAAAAGAAACCATCGCCACCGCTCCGGCCAAAAGGAAAATTTTAATGGCTATAAAATCGGATAGTTTGGTTTGCTGTTCTTTGTAGAAATCACCGCTAAGGGCAATTAAGAAAATGGTCAGTACAATAAATAGAGAGGAGAAAGCATTCGAGAATTTATCGACGGCAATCATACTCACATAGTTGGCATCGATGCTTGGATCGATGGCCCAAAGATTTAGTGAAATACCTAAAATGGCAAGTAAACCTATGACAGTAACCGGAACCAGTAGTTTTCTTAAATTGAAGATTTCTGCCAACAGACAAAAAACGCCTAATGATACTATTGTTATTAATACTTGCATTTTATTATTTATTAATTACTTCTAAAATTTCTTTTAAACTCGGTGTTACCATGTCTACAATCGGTTTCGGATACAATCCGAAGAACAGTAGAAAAGCTATGATTACTACAAAAGTAATGGCTTCGTTTGTGGTTACCTCGGCGAATACTTTGGTATTGGTTTCGCCCAACATTACGTTTTGGAACATCTTCAACATATAGTAAGCACCCAAAATAATAGTCGTTCCGCCTAAAACAGCGAACCAAATATTGGCTTGACTCAAACTGTACAACACGGTAAACTCTCCCACGAAGTTAAAGGTTCCCGGCAAAGCCACTGAAGCCAAGACCAAAATCATAAACATCGAAGTGAATTGAGGTGTTTGCGAACGAATTCCACCTAAATCGGCTATGGTTCTCGTTTCATATCTTCTGAAAATTACTTCTGCGGCGAAGAACAATCCAACGATTACAAAACCGTGCGCAATCATTTGCGAAACCGCACCACTTAATCCGTCAAACGTTAAAGTATAGCAACCTGCAGCAATTAAACCAACGTGTGCTAAGGAGGAATAAGCCAATAATTTCTTCAAATCTTTTTGGCGTAAAGCCACAATTGAACCGTAAATCACACCGGCTATACTCAATCCGATTAAGATTGGCATATATTCTTTAGCAGCGCTTGGCGCGATAGGCAATTGCCAACGGATAACGCTGTACAATCCCATTTTTAACATGATACCGGATAAAAGCATCGTTCCTACGGTTGGTGCTTTTTGGTACACTTTAGCCTGCCAAGTATGGAAAGGAATAATCGGAATTTTAATGGCATAGGCCAAGAAGAATGCGAAGAAAATCCAACATTCTTCTGTAGCGGATAAGTCTAATTTATACAAATCTTCTAAAAGGAAGCTTCCTGCTTTTGAGTATAAATAAGCGAAAGCGATTAGCATGAATAACGAACCTCCAAGGGTGTAGATGAAGAATTTCACCACGGCTTTTTTGCGTTCTTCGGCATCACCGTTACCCCAAATTAAAGCGATGAAATAAATCGGAATCAACGCCAATTCCCAGAAGATGTAGTACAACAATCCGTCTGCGGCTAAGAAAGTACCAACCATGGCAAACGACATGAACAACACTAAGGCATAGAAGTTTTTACTGTTGTTGAAACTATTACCAAAAGAAGAAAACAGAATCAATGGTGTCAAAGCGGTTGTCAATAAAACCATCGCCATGGATAAACCATCGGCTTTGAAAGCTAAGGCTACTTTTGGGTTGGCTATCCAACTTCCGGTGAAACTGATGTCAGTGCCCAGATTCAATAAGTTTAACAAATACAATGACAAACCTAAAGCACCTAAACTGAAAACGAGCGCCACTTTAGAAGCTAATTTATCTCCGGCAAAAAAGGTGGCGATGGCACCAACCAGAAGTAATAATAATATAGTAGTTACATCCATTATGTAAAAATTATTGAGCGATAAATAAATAAGTGATGATGGCACAAATACCAAGTACAAAAACGAAAAGATACAATCCGATATTTCCGTTGTGTAACTTCTTGCCTTGTGTTCCGATGCCGTTGGCTAAGGTTCCGAAACTGAAAACCACTTTGCCTAAAGCCGGTTCCAAAGTCGTACGGAAGAAATTAGCCAATCCGTTAATCGGTTTCACAATCAAGAAAGTATAAAACTCGTCCACATAATATTTGTTGTAAACCGTCTTGTTGAAGCCGCTGATTTCAGCATCTTCTTTCGGTACAAAGCCACCTTTGATGTATTTGGCATTCGCCCAAATAATCCCAACGATAGCGCCGGCTAAAGCAATTCCCATCAACATAAATTCTTGCGTCCCTAAATGATGTGCTTCGTGTTTGCCCGCTAAAATCGGTTCCAAGAAATGGTTTAACCACATGCTGCCCGGTAAGTTAATCGCACCACCAATTACGGCTAAAACCGCTAAAATTACTAATGGAATCGTGATTAAACTCGGACTTTCGTGTAAGTGGTGTTTTTGTTCTTCGGTACCTCTGAATTCTTTGAAGAAGGTTAGGTACATCAATCGGAACATATAGAAAGCGGTCATGATTGAAGCAATCGAAGCCACTACCCATAATACTTTATTGTGTTCAAAAGCCACCATCAAGATTTCGTCTTTCGACCAGAATCCGGCAAAAGGGAAAATACCCGCAATGGCTAAGGTGGAAATCATCATCGTCCAGAAAGTGATTGGCATCGCTTTGCGTAAACCACCCATTTTTCGCATGTCTTGTTCGCCGTGCAAGCCGTGAATGACCGAACCTGAACCTAAGAACAAACAAGCTTTAAAGAACGCGTGCGTGATTACGTGGAAAACCGCTACCGTATAAGCGCCTAAGCCTAAAGCCAAGAACATCAATCCCAATTGGGAAACGGTAGAGTAAGCTAAAACCTTTTTAATATCGTTTTGTAATAAACCAATGGAAGCCGCTACTAAAGCAGTCGCAGCACCAACAATGGCAATAATGTGTTGGATATCCGGCGTTAAATCGAATAAGAAATTCATACGCGTTACCATAAAGATACCGGCGGTAACCATGGTCGCGGCGTGAATTAATGCAGAAACCGGTGTTGGTCCGGCCATCGCATCGGGTAACCAAGTATATAAAGGTAATTGTGCTGATTTACCTGTCGCTCCGATGAATAAACATAAAGCAGATAGACCTAACATAGCCGAATCCGCATTACCGGCTGAAAGTGCGGTTTTGATTTCGGTGTAATTTAAAGTCGAAAATAAAGCAGCAAGGATAAACATTCCGATAAGGAAACCTAAATCTCCAATTCTGTTCATGATGAAGGCT
>NZ_CAMLRU010000070.1 GCF_946482535.1 uncultured Flavobacterium sp. | reverse complement strand
AAGTTCCGTTATTTGCAGCGGCATTAAAAGGATTGAAATTTAATGAACTCGTTGTACTGAGTATGTTTGTAGTATTATTATCTTTCCACCATTCGTATTGAAAAAAAGAAAAATTAGGCACTGACAGCGTTAAATTATCTCCGTCACAGAACACTTCATTGGCCGTTATTTGAAGCGGATTCGGATTGACAATCTCAAAGTCACTGTTTAAGAAATTACCGCAGGCATCCTGCACTTGGAAGTTATAAGTAGCCGGTTCTAATCCGGTAAATATGTTGGAATTGCCATTCTCAATCAAAAATGGTTGTCCGTTTTTGAGGGTAATTCTATATTGCAAAGGATCGAAACCAACGGCCATTACAATCACTTCAAAAGTATTACCACAAGAAATGGAATACACATCATCGATTCTGGGTAAACCATTATAATCAAATTCATGAATGGTTTTAAAACAAGTAGCTTCATTTACATTATTACTCACATAGCTTAAGTACACTTTCAAGATTCTGAAATGTCCTTGATAGGCCAAATTGTAATTGATGGTATTGTTAATAAGCGGAACTGCGTTGCTGCTGTTAGGCGGTAATCCTTCTGTATAAATGTTTCCGGTTCCCGGATGTTCCCAATTACTGGTAATGGGATTTAATTTTTGTAACCAATAGGTAGTCGAACCGGTGTTTGTGCTGGTGTTATTTAAGTTTAGATCAAACGACCCACAATTGGGAATGACAGTAACATTGGTAATATCCTGATGGCCTAAAATTGTGAAAGTGGTATTCGTGGTAACATTACAAGCATTAGTAGATTGAATCACATAAGTTCCGGCGGGAAGAGAATCCATTACCAAAGTTGTATTGTTCAAAATCAGATTTCCGAATAAATCATTTGGCAGTGCAAAACCATAAGCTGCCGGTGCAGCAGTCACGGCAATCGAAACAAATTGCCCCACCATTTTGATAGCGCCTGTACCGTCCTGACAACCTTCAGTTACAAGAACGGTTGGAGTGACTGAAACCTGATTTACAGGGATTTCCAATGTATGTGGTGCGCCACATAAATCTAAAACCTCAAAAATATAAACGCCTACAGGTAAGTTTACAAAGGTGATATAATCGGCAGAATTGATTAAACTGGTGTAGTCATGGGGTAAAACAACGGTATAAGTTGGCGGCGCGGATACCATTATAATTTCGGATATCCCGTAAATAGACAACGAGCCGGTGGTACAATTTTGACCAAAAACATCAACAAAAGGCGGTGCAATCGGAACGATAATTACTTCTACTGTAAAAACTTGCGGATTGCCACAAATATCTATAACATTGAAGACATAAGTTCCTGCTACTAAATTCAGTATTGTTAATGAAGTATTGTTAATTGAACCGGTATAATTTTGCGGCAAATTAGTCGTAAACGCAGCAGGTGCAGACACCAAGGTAACCGCGGATACGTTGAAAAAACTAATTTGCTTGTAAATACATCCTTGCGGCAATAAATTATAAGTGGCTGCAATCGATAAATTATTGACTACGCCATTGTAAGTGTAAACTATACCACAGCCATCGGTGACGGTGATTGAATAATTGTAAGGCTGATTGGTGTAAAAAGGAATAGACTGTACACAACCGAATCCACTGTTGACTGTTTGATTAAAGGTTTGAGAACCTCCGCCGGGCGGAAAAACAGTAGTGGTAACTTGCAATGGATATTTTATTACACCAAAGGGAGATGGCAGTACCGAGTCGAATTGAAATCCCACATTCACCGTAGTACAGCTGGCTAATACAGGCGAAAAATAATCAATATCTAAAGCGGGATCGGAGTATTGAACGGTAAATGTTTGTACCACGGCATCACCACAACTGTCATAAACCCTTACTTGATAAGTCCCTGACGTAAGATTTTCAAAAATATTGGACGCTTGTAATGGTCTGATCATCGGACCTGAGAAAAGTTCATAACTCAATGAGTTAGGTGTCACGGTTCCTGTCAAGGTTATTACGGTGATTCTTCCGTCATTGCCACAAATTTCATTCGTACTGATTATCTGATAGGTCAATGTAACCGTATCATCTTCTATAACTACATCTTGCTGTTGGCTTCCGCTATTCCCGGCCAAAGATTGTGTGGCCACTACCCTATAGGTTCCACTAGTCAAGCCCGATAAAGTGCCGCTGGACTGAACAGATATGGGTGTAGAAACATCGGGTAATAAATAGATACTGTATAAAATGGTTGATCCGGGAACGGTATTGGAGACACTAAAAGTTAAGGTTCCGTTGCCGGTGCAAGTTTCATCGGTTTTGCTTACGGTTAGGGTAAAATCAGACAACTGACAAAAGGCCCATTGTGTTATAAACAAAAAAACGAGGACAAACTTAAATTTCAGAGAATTCATTTAGTGCGATTTTTTTCTGACAAACTAAACGGAAAGATACAACAAAAATTTATTGGTTGCGTAAATTCTTATTTTTTGATTAAAAGAAATGAGTAAAACCCGGTTTTGAATTATAATTCGTTAGCCTTAGCTGTAATTTTTTTGATGTCTTGTTCCTTACTTTTGGGATAAATCATCAGAATATTTTCATTGTCAACAATGATATAATCGTCTAAGCCGTCAATAACAACTAATTTTTTGGCGTTGGAACGAATGATATTATTGGAAGCATTTTCCAAAATCACCGTAGCATTAACCACGGCATTGTTTTGATCATCTTTATCCAGCTTTTCGTGTAACGAACCCCAAGTACCCAAATCATTCCAATCAAATGTGGCCGGTAGCACATACACATTCGAAGCTTTTTCCATCACAGCGTAATCAATAGATATATTTTCGGCTAAGCCGTAATGGTCGGTGATGAACTGTTTTTCATCAGAAGTATTATAACTGCTTAACCCTTTTTGAAACAAAGCAGTCATCTGGGGTTGGAATTGCTCAAAAGCTTCTGAAATCGACTTTACGCTCCAAATAAAAATACCGCCATTCCAAAGAAAATTGCCGGCTTCTAAAAAGGATTTGGCCGTTTCATAATTGGGTTTTTCGCGAAACTGGCTGACTTTTTTAATCGGGTTAGAATCTGATTTATCAAATTCGATGTATCCAAAACCGGTGTTGGGAAATGTGGGTTGGATTCCCAAAGTCATCAAAGCATTTTCTTTTTGACAAAAATCAAAACACTGTTGTAAGTTACCGGCAAACGCGTCTTCATCCTCAATCCAGTGATCACTTGGCGCAACAACTATGACCGCTTCGGGATTCATTTTTTGAATCTTTAATGACGCATATAAAATACACGGTGCCGTATTACGCATGGCAGGTTCTAACAACACTTGCTCTTGTTTGACCATAGGCAATTGTTCCAAAACCAAATCGTTGTATCTTTCGTTGGTTAGTATCAAAATATTCTCTGTCGGAATCAACTTTGACAAACGATTGAAGGTTTTTTGAATCAGGGTTTCGCCCGAGCCTAACATATCGTGAAATTGCTTCGGAAAATCAGTGGTGCTCACCGGCCAAAATCGGGAACCAACGCCACCGGCCATTAATATTGCGTAATAATTGTTGTTCATTTATTTCAGGTGCTGAGTTACTGAGTAACTTAGGTTCTTAGTTTTTTGATTATCGATGCAAATATATTTATAATAAACAGTACTTGGGCAATTAAAAAGAACAAGGCGTTAAACGATCTATAAACATTTGCCTTATAAGAATCATCAAAAAGGGGAAAATTTGAAGACTGTAAAAATAGATCATAAGGAAAAAACATTCCTAAGAGGAAAATTAATGTCGCATAAATGTGAATTTCACGCATCGACTTAATCAATGGAAATTTTATCTTTTCCATAGTTACATAAATTATAAAAAAGAAAAATAACAGTAACGAAAACAATCCGTGAAGATGCATTTGTGCGATTACAAAATAAGTATCATGGATATTGATATCGAATGTTTCACTGCTTTTTATAAAACCCGTCAAAAGCAGCAGTATTGAGGCAAAAAGCAACAACAAATAAGGTTTTCTTTTTATCATCTTATCCCGGAATTATTTCCACTTCAGCGTTGGCGTTAAATAAATACAATCGACCGGTTTTGACTTCCAAGCATTCATATCGCTTGACAAGCAAGCCTTTCTTTTGGAAAATTCGGCCGTTTTTGATTCGGAATAAACTTCCGCTTGGCACTTCGTGTACAAAGTGAATATCGGGTTTGCGCTCGTCAAATTGTTTTAGGGCGAAAGCCAATCGGGCATCGGTATCGCTACTCGCAGTAGGATTTCTAAAATGATTGGCCACCAAAGGCAACACCGAATGCGGAAAAATCTCCGGCCGAATAAACGGCACCATCAATCTTTGAAACGTATGCTTCCATTCATTGCCATGCGGCTTTATCATTCTGCCAAATTTTTCATAAGCCACCAAATGCGCTATTTCGTGTACCAAAGTGATTAAGAATCGGTATTTATTCAAATTGGCATTCACCGTAATCTCATGCTTTCCTCCTATCGCCCGACGATAATCACCATGACGCGTTTGCCGCTCATTGACGATTTTCAAATGCACATTGTTGCTCTTGATTAACTCAAAGCAAGGCAGCACAGCGTGTTCGGGTAAATATTTGGATAAGACTTCGCTCAAGGGATTATGAGTTGTGAGTTATGAATTATGAGTTATGAGTTGTTTTTTGTGGTAATAATGATGCTTCTTATGATTTTTAAAACTTCTGCGCATTGAGGATAAATAGTATTGAATTCGTTGGTTGAAATATAATCCGTCTCTTTCAAAAGTTCTAGCCAATACATAGTTTCGTCACATTCCTTTTGAGAAATCGATAGTTTATGAATGAAATCAAGTTTGCTTTGTGCATTAACAGCTTCTCTTACATTGGCTCCAACAGAGGTGACTGAACGTAAAAACTGCTTACTCATAACAAACTCTTTCTTGTCCGAAATTAAACTTTTATAAAATTTAATACCGGAAACCGCAAGTTCATAACTTTTCACTTTAATGATACTTTCACTCATAACTTATAACTCATAATTCATAACTTACTACGGTGTTGATGAAGAGACTTGAATTACTTTTCCATTGTGGTATTTGTTTCCGGTTAAGGCGAAATTGAAGATGTAATCGGCCATTTCTTGAGCGGAAATTGGGGCTTCATAACCCGGGAAAGCTTCTTGCAACATTTCGGTATTTACCGCTCCGAGCGCTAACACATTGAACGCTATCCCTTGTTCTTTGTATTCTTCCGCTAACAATTCCGAAAGCGTAATCACAGCGCCTTTACTCGAACTGTAAGCTGCCAACCCGGCGAATTTCATACTGCCTTGAATACCTCCCATTGAGCTGATGGAAACCACATGACTGCCTTTTTTCAGATAAGGCAAACAAACACGAGTCAAATTGGCCACGCCAAAAACATTTACACGGTAAACACTTTCAAAATCTTCTTGAGACGTTTGTGAAAAGGGTCGGTTGAGTAAACTGCCGGCGTTGTGGATGACAATATCCACTTGTGGCCATGTACGAGCAAGGAAATTTTCGACTTCAATCAGTTCTTCTTCTTTCCCTAAATCGACCGACAAACAAGTGATGTTTTGGTTTTCAATTAAGGCTTGTGGTGTTTTTCTGGAAATGGCTAAGACTTGGTGTCCGGCTTGGGCAAATTGTAAGGCCAATTCGTAACCAATGCCACGTGAAGTTCCGGTAATAATGATGTGCTTCATGAGTTTCTTTCTTGTCGTAAAGATACTAAAAGTACGGATTTGAAAACCATCAGTAATATTTCTTCCGAAATTTAAATCCTTGCCAAATTCCGAATCCCAAAAACACCAGCGGAATGATGATTTGCATTAGATATTTAGCTAAAAAATCGACATTCGAAGCGAAATAATGCAAGGCTAAAATCAACGCAAGCATGCCGCAAAACGTTCCGGTTATGGTTCCCAAAACAAAAAGATACTTTCTCGTTCCCGAAATCTCAATGTAATTCCCATTCAATAGCCAAAGATTCCAGCCGGTCCAAAACGGAATCTGGATAAAATTGAGACCACTCAAAACTATGCCTAAAACAAAAGGCGCATAATTATATGTGGTTGAAAAATTGCTTTTTTCATTGGCACTCGAATAAAAAACATACGCCAAGAGAAACATAAATACAACGGAAAATCCTTCGATATATTTGTTCAGTTTTTGATTAGCGGCTAATCTTTTGGCAAAAATCAAAGTGAAATAAATCACAAAAAACTCGATAATAATGACCCCTAATAAATACAAAACTGTTGGAGACAAACCCGACTTTTCATAAACCTGAAAACCCACCACATTCAAGTAGCCCAAAGGAATCGACCCGATGAAACTCACCAGAAAACCAATGCCTATGTTCTTGAGATTTTGCATTAAAAGTTGACAATCTTGTTACTTTGTTCCAAATGTAAGTTATACTGTTCCATACCGATTTTATGCGGCAAATAGGCGTAACCGCGTTTGCGATTGGCCACACTGATTTCGTACATATAGGTAATGTGTCGCGCCAATTCTTTCCAAGCAAAAAACAAGGAATGCTTCGGATCGTAAATATGTGTCGGTTCACTTGCAGCGCCGTTTAATTCCACTATGGAAAAGTTTTTCCCTTGCTCGAGTTCTGCCCAAGTGTTGTACATCAAATCCATTCGGCCAAAATAAAAACCGTCGATTTGCAGACACATTTCATCAATGACTTGGGTCAATTGTGGAGAAATCAGATGGCTGTAATCTAAAAATTTCGCGCCGCGTGCATGATTGCCATACGGAACCAAATTGCGCTTTTCTCCTTTTGGCAAGATGTCTTTGAGTTGGTTGCCATATTCTTTTTGCAAGGCTTTCAACTGCAATTCGTAACGCGGATTTGCCTTAATTAATTCTTCTATAGTAGAACAACCATCGCCTTCAACAATTAGGAATTCTTTGGCTACAATTCCGGTGATTCTGCCGTTTTTTTCATGCGGATAACGCACATAAAAAATCCCGACTTCCTTAGGAAACGGAATCAAGTCTTGGATTAAATAATCAAAATTGGCTTTGCTGTGATAACTTTTTAAATCGTCAAGCGTATTGATTTTCTTCACAGCCGAACCACGCAAACCTATATCAGGTTTGGCTATAAAAGGAAAATCGATTTTAGAATGGCTGAGTATATTTTCGACTTCGTCAAAAGGCAATTGCTCATTAACAAAACTGGTTTTCGGGTAAAACTGTGGTGGAATCAAATCGTAAATTTCCTTTTTACTATCCATAATAAAACCACCGTTTCGCATGGTTGGATTGCAAGTATTGAAAAAGAAAATCGTTCGTGCTCTCAACGCATAATAAGCCCAAAGAAAATAAATCGGAATATAAACGATTTGGAACGGCCAATATTCCCAATGGAAGAGTTTGTGGAAAAATAGTCTCAAAGAGTTATGAGTTATAAATTATGAATTATGAGTGGTTAGACTGAAATAAAGGTATTGGAAAAATCCTGTTCTGCAATCAAATCATTGTAATGTATGGTGACTTTATTTTGTTCCAAAATGGTCTGCGTGATGCTTAGTGTTTTTAAAACATCATTTCGGTTGATGACCAAGCCATGCTCGTTATTTTCGGCTTCGGTATAGCGATGAAAATTGAATAGTTCTGTTTCATTGACTTCCGGTTTAGTATCGAGAAAAGTAAAAAACCAATTGGCGCGCTTTTCCCGAATTTCTTTCGAATACAATGTTGATGATGACCAAATGTGGTTTTGATTATTATCCAAAGCCAAAATGCTTTTCTCCGATTCATTCCAGCGCAATTGGTAGAGCTTTTGGTTTTCGAATAAAATTAAAGTAAACGGTTCGATATTTTCTAAATCAATTGTTAGCCAAGCATGATAAGGCGATTCGGCACTGATTAAATCGAGCAGAATTAGGCCTCGACTTTTGCGATAACTTTCTTTTAAAACGTGTTTTTCTTCGGCACCATTCAATAAAACCAAAACATTCGAATGTTCGTCGATAGCATACCAAGTGCCACCGGCTTTGTTGTCTTTGGGGAAAATGACTTTCTTATTATTAAGATGATAAGTTCTGGGTTCAATGGCATTAGGACGAATAATTTTCTCATCACGATTAGACGTAATGATGATTTTCCCATTGGCTTTGACAAAGCTTACTGTGCACATTGTTTTCGGTATTCGATAGTAGAACGCGCTACGCCAAAATTTTCATCAATTTCAATAGTCTTCGATTGAAGAATAGCCACTTTAATCAAAGCTTGATGGTGAATGCAATGTTCTAAGTTATACAACAATTCGCGTTGGTAATTGCTTTCGATGAGCAACTCTTCTCCATCGACAATTTGTTGCAATTGCAACTTTTTGTTGGGTTTATCAACACGAGCTAAAATAGCATCTATACTATTTTTGGCAAAAGCCGTATTGGTCTGAATCAGGTAATCGCGCTTTCGATTGTCATAATTGATTACGCCTGTTTCGTATTGGTTTTGAAGACACTGAAACATTTCAATAATGTGCCTAGTGTGTTCACCGATGGTGGCATTACTCAGGTCGTGACAAGGGCAACAATAGTCGTCATCAGAGAGTTGCAAGACCAAGTCTGACAGTTCGTTGAGGGTTTTGTAGATGGCCGGAATGAGCATATTTAGTTTTTGTTTGTTTATTGCTTCAGTTACGATTTTTGAACCGAAATGGTTTTCTACAGTTTTAGTCGTAACAAATCTGGGATTTTATTTCGGTCAGCATACACCAGAAGCAAACAGCTTAACAAAGTGATTACAGCCAAAATAAATAAAGTTCCACCATCATTTTGCACTTCAATTCCTAACACAAATATATGGGAAAAAATCGCACCTAACATCGTTCCCAATCCTAAAAGTGCTCCAAGTAATGTGGTTCTTGGGATTAAGATTAAAATCGAAGCAATTAATTCGACCACACCGGAACCAATTCTGCCGAAAGGTTCTATGCCTAGCGTTTGAAAAATATAAACACTTTCCTCAGCTCCGGAGAATTTAAAATACAAAGTTTGCAAAAGGATTACCACTGCAGTGAGTTTGACAATCCATAGGATAATAGGGTTTTTCATTTTTAGATTATTAGAAGGTTAGATTGTTAGTTAGCATTAAATTTTTTCCAATTGGCGTCGGCTTTTTTCTTCAGATTGGTTTCGTCTTTGTTCCAACTTTTCAAAGTATTATTGAAATAAGCATTGTAAAACAAATACAGTTTGCCGTCAAGAATTTTAAAGGTTTCGGGATCAACTTCTACTTTTTTACCGTAATCACCCATAGCAAAAGCACACCAACCACCATATTGCGGTTCGTAACTTGAAGGATTTTTGGCAAAAGCTTCTTTATTGGCTTGAGAAGAAAAATAATAAGTAACGCCTTCAAAACTCGAAGCGATTTCCTTTTTCCCTTTCACTGCTTTTTTCTGCGTAAAGTAAGCCACCGGATCATAGCCTTGAAGGGCGACTTTGTTTTCTAAATTGAATTCTTTGGTGCGTTTGGTGAGCGATTGCGCAAAGCTTAATGAAGTTGACAATACAACTAATAAAAGTAAAACGAATTTTTTCATGAGATTAAATTTTAAATTATCAATTTGATGAAGCAAAAATAAAACGCCATGAAAAGTGGTTTTGTCGGGTAGTTTACAATTGGCATAAAATAATTTATAACTTCGAAATGTCTTCGATGATAATTTCTTTTCGACCATAATGCATCAAGCCGTTTTCTTCTAATTCGTTCAATAAAACCGTAGCGGTTTGGCGTGAAGTACAAATGATTTGGGCAATATCGTTTTGGGTAAGATAGTTTTGTATGGTGACTCTGTCACCTTCCCTTTTTCCTTCTCTTGCAGCCCAATCTTTCATAAACGAGAGCAATCTGGTCTTAGCATCTTTGGAAACCAAATTGGCGTAGTTGTTTTTGATGCGTTTTAACTTTAGTCCGACCAACTTCGTGTAAGACAGCGCCAAACTCGGATTGCGCAACAACAAATCCTCAAAATCAGAGAGCAGGAAACTGCAGATGATGATATCGTCGGTTAAAGCTTTGGCATATTCGTTGGAATTTCTGTCGCTGTCCAGTTCTAATTCGCCAAACAAATCGCCTTTTTCGATAATGTCTTTGATGGTTTCGTTACCGTCTTCATCGACAGAGACGATTTTGATATTGCCCTTTTTGAGTAAAAAAACACGAGGCACATCTGAAGAAGAAAAATAAATAATATCGCCTTTTTTGGCTTTTTTAAAACCGGTGATAATACACAACTGCTTGATTTGGTTCATGCTTAATGTCCAAAACAATTTGTGGTCGCGGAGATACCAATATTTTAATTCTTCATACATGGAGTAAATGTATAAATTTTATCCAATAAAAAACCCTTCCGAAAAGAAAGGGTTGATTTATAGTTTTTTGAGGTTGATTAAGAAACCAAACCTCTTGAAATTACTATTCTTTGGATTTCAGAAGTACCTTCATAAATCTGCGTAATTTTAGAATCGCGCATCATTCTTTCAACGTGGTATTCGGCTACATAACCGTTTCCACCGTGAATTTGAACGGCTTCGTTGGCTACTTCCAAAGCAATTTCGGAAGCGTATAATTTGGCCATTGCACCACTGTGTGCGATGTCTTTACCTTCGTCTTTTTCGCAAGCCGCTTTCATGATTAGTAATTTAGCCGCTGTGATTTTCACATACATATCGGCCAATTTGAAGGCGATGGCTTGGTGTTTGAAAATTTCTTTACCAAAGGCTTTTCTTTCGTTGGCATATTTCAACGCCAATTCGTAAGCACCGGTCGCAATTCCCAAAGCTTGAGAAGCAATCCCGATTCTACCGCCGTTTAATACATTCATCGCAAAGTTGAATCCGAAACCATCAGCTCCGATACGGTTTTCTTTCGGCACTTTTACATCAGTAAACATTAAGGAATGCGTGTCGCTTCCGCGGATACCCATTTTCTTTTCTTTCGGCCCGATTTCAAAACCTGCCCAACCTTTTTCAACGATAAAAGCGTTGATACCTTTGTGCCCTTTTTCGACATCGGTTTGTGCCATTACTAAGTAAGTTGAAGCGGTTCCGCCGTTGGTAATCCAGTTTTTGGTTCCGTTTAACAAATAGTAATCGCCCATATCTTTAGCCGTGGTTTTTTGAGAAGAAGCATCACTTCCGGCTTCCGGCTCCGACAAACAGAACGCACCGATGACTTCACCTTTAGCCAAAGGCACTAAATATTTCATTTTTTGTTCTTCCGAACAGTATTTTTCCATTCCGGCACAAACCAAAGAGTTGTTTACCGACATGATTACCGCAGCCGAAGCATCCACTTTGGCTATTTCGGTCATCGCCAAAACATAAGAAACGCTGTCTAATCCGGCACCACCATATTTCGGGTCTACCATCATTCCCATGAATCCTAACTCAGCCATCATTTTGACTTGCTCAGTAGGAAACTTAGAATGTTCATCTCTTTCTATTACGCCGGGTAACAATTCCGCTTGAGCAAAATCTCTGGCGGCTTGTTGAATCATTAACTGTTCTTCGGTTAAATTAAAATCCATATCATGTAACGATTATTGTTTGTTGTTTCTTTACTTTTGGTGCGCAAAAATAGGATTTAAAAGTTAGAATTTCAAACGTTTTCGTAAATTTAGCCAATGTTGAAAGAAAGTTATAAGGTTATTGGCGTCATGTCGGGCACATCGCTTGATGGCGTTGATTTGGCACACATTCATTTTACTGTAATTGATGCCAAATGGCAATACAAAATCTTGGAAAGTGAAACGGTTTCTTACAGTGAAGATTGGTTAAACAAATTGCGAATGGCAGTTGATTTTTCGAAAAAAGAATTGAGCCAACTCAACAAAGATTACACGCTACTTTTAGGCCACATCATCAAAGACTTTATCTGCAAATACAAAATCAAGAATCTCGATGCGGTTTGCAGTCATGGGCATACTATTTTGCACCAACCTCAAAACGGTTTTACATTGCAAATTGGAAACTTAAAAGACATTTCGGCCATTGTTGGCGAAACTATGGTGTGTGATTTTCGGGTACAAGATGTAAAACTCGGTGGTCAAGGCGCGCCATTGGTGCCGATTGGTGACCGAATTTTATTTGCCGACTATGATTACTGCTTGAATTTGGGCGGCTTCTCGAACATCTCTTTTGAACAAGGCGGAAAACGAGTGGCTTTTGATATTTCACCGGTCAATACCGTTTTGAATTTTTATGCAAATCAACTCGGTTTACCCTATGACGACAAAGGAAATATAGCTCGTTCCGGAGAAACCGATATTGCTTTGCTGGAAGAACTGGACAACTTGTCTTATTACCAAAAACCTTATCC
>NZ_CAMLRU010000069.1 GCF_946482535.1 uncultured Flavobacterium sp. | reverse complement strand
ATGAGCCAACCAACCACTTGGATGCGGAAAGCGTACTTTGGTTAGAGCAACATTTAGCTCAATACGCCGGAACGGTAATAGCGGTAACGCACGACCGTTATTTCTTAGACAATGTAGCCGGATGGATTTTGGAACTCGATAGAGGCGAAGGTATTCCGTGGAAAGGCAACTATTCTTCTTGGTTGGACCAAAAATCAAAACGCATGGAGCAAGAAGAGAAAGTAGCTTCCAAACGCAGAAAAACTTTAGAGCGCGAGTTGGATTGGGTTCGCCAAGGTGCTAAAGGCCGTCAAACCAAACAAAAAGCACGTTTGCAAAACTATGATAAGTTACTAAACGAAGACCAAAAAGAACTGGATGAGAAATTAGAAATCTATATTCCGAATGGTCCGAGATTGGGAACTAATGTAATCGAAGCCAAAGGTGTCGCGAAAGCTTTTGGAGATAAATTATTATACGATAACTTAAACTTCACATTGCCTCAAGCAGGAATCGTTGGGATTATTGGGCCAAACGGTGCCGGAAAATCAACCATTTTCAAAATGATTATGGGCGAAGAAAAACCCGATGCCGGTGAATTTACCATTGGTGACACGGTAAAGATTGCTTATGTCGACCAATCACACTCGAATATCGATCCGAACAAATCCATTTGGGAAAACTTCTGTGACGGACAAGAATTAATTATGATGGGCGGAAGACAAGTCAATTCAAGAGCTTATTTGTCACGTTTTAACTTTGGCGGAAGCGATCAAAACAAAAAAGTAGCAACTTTATCAGGTGGTGAACGTAACCGTTTGCACTTGGCCATGACTTTAAAAGAAGAAGGAAACGTATTGTTATTGGATGAGCCAACCAATGATTTAGATATCAATACACTCCGTGCTTTGGAAGAAGGTTTGGAAAATTTTGCCGGTTGTGCGGTAATCATTAGTCACGACAGATGGTTTTTAGACAGAATTTGTACTCATATCTTGGCTTTTGAAGGCAATTCGGAAGTGTATTATTTTGAAGGTGGCTTCTCGGAGTACGAAGAAAACAAAAAGAAACGTTTGGGAATGGATGTTACTCCTAAACGAATTAAATATAGAAAATTGATTAGAAATTAACCTAATACATTGAAAATCCTGAGTAATCAGGATTTTTTTTTGAATAAAAACTTTATATTTGAGGTCTCTAACTAACCTAATGAATAAGATTAAAAGTCTTTGTTTACTTTTATTTTTGCTTTTTTCGTTTAGTGCTATTTATTCACAGCCTAATAATGCGAAGAAAGCTGAAATTAAAGCACACCTCAATCAAGCGGTTGTTGATTTTAGCGATGCTCATTATGACAAAGCGCTGGAATCCTCTAAACAGGCTTTAGTCAAGTCTTTTGCCATCAACGATGACTTGTTGATTGCCCAATCTTACAATACTATCGGTGCTATTTTTAATGAATGTTCAGAAACAGCCAAAGCCATTGAATTTTACAACAAAGCTTTAGGATATGCCAAAAAACTGAACAACGACAAGATGTTCAATTGGATATACAGCAATCTGGGCAGCGTTTATTATTTTAATAATATTGATGTCCAAAAAGGAATCAATTATTATAAAAAATCGCTTTTTTATGCGGTTAAAATTAAAGACACAGCACAAATAGAATATACCAAACTCAACTTGGCCAGTGCCTATTTTGCCATCCATAAATACGATTTAGGCAACCGAGAAATTGATGATATCAAAGAGCAGGTTCTAAAAAAAGACGACCAAGAAGCCAAGATGTCATTGCATCTTTTACTCGGAATTTATAATAGTAACAATAATCAAAAGGCTAAAGGAGAAGAACACTTTTTTATCGCAAAAACCATAGCCCAAGAGAATAAGTTTGATTCGTTTTTAATCAATATATATGAAAATCTGGTCAAACATTTTAATCAATACAATGAAACCCAAAAGGCTCAGTTGTATCAGGCTAAATTAGACTCGCTCAACAAAATAGTTTATTCCGAAGAGAAAATAGCTAACCTGAAAAAAGCGGCAACTCAAATTGAATTGCAGGAATACAAAATCCAATTAGGAAAGATTGAAAAGGAGAATGAGCTCAACCAAAAAACGCTCAAAGATTCCAAGTTGATTGTTATCCTTTTTATGGTTATCCTGATTATTCTACTGTTATTGTTATTGACCTTGTATAAAAATATCAAACTGAGAGAACAGGCTAATTTAGAATTAACCCAAGCCAATGAAGCTTTGCAAGAAGCCAAAGAAAGAGCAGAAGAAGCTTCTCAACTCAAATCCCAGTTTGTATCTACCATTACCCATGAATTGAGAACGCCTTTGTACGGTGTAATCGGAATCACTAATATCATTACCGATGAACACAAGGAATTGGCGAATAGTCCACACCTGAAATCCTTAAAATTTTCGGCCAAATATTTATTGTCATTGGTCAATGATATTCTTCAAATTAATAAGATTGAAGAAAAAAGAGTGGTTTTAGAGAATCTGATTTTCAACCTTACTGACGAAATCACTACGATACAAAATTCGGTAGAATACATAGCCGATAAGAACAATAATAAACTAATCATCGAAATTGATACGGCCATTCCTGAGTTCTTAATTGGGGACAAACTTCGCCTTTCTCAGATCATTATGAATTTGCTCAGCAATGCCTTAAAGTTTACCAAGAACGGTGAGGTAGCACTTGTGGCCGACTTAAAAGAAGTTTTAGGCAATAAGTACTTTATTGAATTTAAAGTGAAGGACAATGGTATTGGAATAGCCAAAGAACACCAGGAAAAAATATTTGATAAGTTCGTGCAAATTGAACGCAAAGAAGAAGATTATCAAGGTACAGGTTTAGGATTGTCTATAGTATCGAGATTGGTCAAACTTTTTGAGAGTGAGATTCATTTGGAAAGTGAAGAGAATATAGGTTCTACTTTTACCTTTACTATTGGTTTTGAATACGATGAGGCCAAGTCAAGAGAAATTATCAATAATATCGAAGTAGATTTATCAGACAGTCATTTGTATAATATTTTGGTAGTTGAAGACAATAAAATCAACCAAATGGTGACCAAAAAAATCATCCAAAACAGCAATATGAGTTGTACTATAGTGGATGATGGTTACGCCGCGATTGTAGCTTTGGAAAGAGAAAGATTCGATTTGATTTTGATGGATATCAATATGCCGCTCATCAACGGCTTTGAGACTACAAGAAGGATCAGGGAAAAAGGGATTGATATTCCGGTCATAGCCTTAACCGCTTTCGACAAACAAGAAGTGACTGAAGAAGCCATTTCGGCCGGTATGAATGATATTATGGTCAAGCCTTTTGAGCCGTCTAAGTTATTCCAAGTAATCACTAATAACATCAAAAACAAAGAAAGCGTTGATTAATACCAACGCTTTTTATTTTTCTTAGAACCTTCTGATTTTCTCGACTTGCTTTGACCTTCAGGTTTTTTCTTGTTTCTTAAATCGGGTTTTGCGTTCGGGTTGGGAACTTCATCTTTCCACGGGAACGGATGGTCTTTGATGGTTTTTACATTCACTTTAATCAGTTTCTGAATGTCTTTCCAATAGGTTTCTTCATCTTTTCCGCAAAATGAAATTGAAATACCGCCATTTCCGGCCCGACCGGTTCTACCAATACGATGCACATAGGTTTCCGGAATATTCGGCAAATCAAAGTTGATTACATACGGCAAACTTTCAATGTCTATACCACGAGCCGCAATATCCGTAGCCACTAAAACCGAAATCTCTTTATTTTTAAAATGGTCCAAAACACGTTGACGTGCCGTTTGTGATTTGTCGCCGTGTATCGCTTCCGCATTAACGCCATGTTTTTTCAAGGCTTTAACGACATTGTCAGCACCATGTTTGGTACGCACAAAAACCAGTACATTGCTCAGATTTTCATTGCGAATCAAATGATACAATAAGGCTCGTTTATCTGACTTGTCCACAAAATAAATTTGTTGCTCAATGATTTCTGCCGTAGAAGAAACCGGAGTCACGGAAACGTATTCGGGTTGGTTTAAAAAAGTGTCCGCTAACTCGCGAATTGCCATTGGCATAGTAGCCGAAAACAATAGCGTTTGTCTGTTGGTTGGAACCAATTTCACAATCTTTCTCACATCATTGATAAAACCCATATCGAGCATCAAATCGGATTCATCCAAAACCAAAAAATGCAAATGGTCAAAGTCAACAAAACCTTGTTTGTGTAAATCCAACAATCTTCCGGGTGTGGCAATCAAGATGTCAACGCCTTTTTTCAATTGGTCTACTTGCGGTACTTGAGAAACACCACCAAAAATAGTCAACTGTCTCAAGTTGGTATATTTCCCGTAAGTATCAAAACTTTCCCCGATTTGAACGGCCAACTCACGAGTAGGCGTAACCACAAGGCAACGAATTTGTTTGGTTTTTTTAGACGAACCTACCATTCTGTGGAGGTTGTGTATAATAGGAATAGCAAAAGCAGCTGTTTTTCCCGTGCCGGTTTGGGCACAACCTACTAAGTCTTTTCCGGATAAAATAATCGGAATGGCTTTTGCTTGAATAGGTGTTGGGTTGGTGTATCCTTCTTCAAAGACAGCTCTTTGAATACTGTTGGATAACGATAAATCTTCGAATAACATAAAATTTGCTTACGATTAAGTGTAAGCCGAGGCAAAGATAAGCTTAAAAAATTACGAATTAGGAATTACGAATTAGGAATTGGCAAATTGCCGGATCTTCAAATCTACAAATTATCAAATTTTCAAATCAATTCCTTCCTCGACTTGATAAAATCAGTCACCAAATAGCCGATGAGTTTGCCAATAAGGTGGTTGTTTTTTTCTTCGCCTAAATCGGGTGCGCCTTCGCAAATGTGCATATAAGTCGCATTTTTATTTTTGCCGAAAAACGAAACAAATTGTCGCAATTCTTCTATAGAAAAACCACTCATAGTCATAGCGCTACTGGCAATGTTGGGTAAAGCATCTAAATCAATTTCAATGCCGTAAGCCTCGTTTTTGATAAAATCGTAGGCAGTATTTAATTCTTGTTGGAAGTTTTTTTGTTGGCGCACCTTTATTTCATCATAGGTGTTGAAATTTACACGATCTTCCATTTTTTTTAAGATGTCTAACACGTTTTTGGAAGTGTAATTTTCGTGTAAACCAAAGATGAAATATTTCTTCAGAAAGCCTTCTTCATAGGCATAAGAAAAGCCATTGCCACTGTGTCTTCCTTCTAATATTCTAAAATCGGAATGGGCATCAAAATTAATGGCATTGATAGGTTTGCCCAATCCTAATGCGGTTCCTTTGATATTCCCATAAGCATTGTTGTGTCCACCGCCGATAATAATGGGAGTTTTACCACATTTGATGATGGTGGTCATGATGTGAACCACTTCTTTATCCACTTTTTCCACTAAACTGCTCAGTAGTTTTCTGTCGGCGGTTTTGTGAAAGTCAAGATTTTTAGCCTCTTCCATTTCCTGCTTAGCATCAAGTGTGCCCAAAACTACAATCTGACTGCCTTTGCAAAAGCGGTTGTGTTGAATATTGGCAATACTGCTGATGGCACTTTGCCAAGCTGAAGCTGCGCCTGGTCGTCCGAAATTAGCTCTTACCCCAACATCTTCCGGTATACCAAATAAAACATATTTGGCGTCACATCTTTTCAAAAAATCAATAGGGTTTTCTCCTTTGGGAATGGTCAGCATTTTTTCGCCAAACTTTACTTCGCCACTTCGGTGATTAGTCACCTTAGCCAAATCGGTTATTGTGAAAGGAATTAATCTTTCCATTTGCAGAATATTTGCTCAAAAATATAATTAAATTGTTTATTTAACGTTACTATAATAAATATTATTACTTTATATTATTACTTTTGTTAAAATTAAAATTTATAACCTATGGAAAATCAAAACGGTAATTCGAAACTTAAGGCAATCGTAGCAATCTTAGCTATATTATTAGTGGGAAGTTTGGTTTACATCTTTAAATTGACTTCAGACGCCAAGACAATGGAAACTACAGTCGTAGAAACCAAGTCGGAGAAAGAAGCAGTTTTAAAAGACTTAGAAACCTTAAAAGCCACTTATGATGCAGCTCTTGCAGAAAACTCTCTAATGACCGATGATTTGATTGAAGAAAGAGCTAAAGTTGAAAAACTGATAGCCGAATTAAAAGCCGCTAAAGGTGATGCTGCTTCTTTGAGAAAGTACAAAGAACAGTACAAACAATTAGAGGTGAAAATGAAAAACCTAATGCAGGAAGTAGAAGTCTTGAAAGCCCAAAACCAAGATTTGACTGCTGACCTCGACAGTACCAATGTTGTTTTAGAAGATTCTAAAAAATACAACCAAGTATTGGTAGGACAAAATGAAGAATTGGCTAAAACAGTTGAAAAAGGCCAAAAATTATCAGTGACCAATTTGAAAACGGCGGCTTACAAACAAAGAAGCTCAGGAAAACAAATTGAGACTGACAAAGCCAGCAGAGCCGATTTGTTGCAAATCAGCTTTACTATTGCCGAAAACAAAATTGCTAAGTCGGGTGATAAAGTGTATTATGTTCAGGTGATTGACGCTAAGAATAATGTTTTAGGAGATAAAGCCACCATCTCTTTTGGCGATACTTCTTTAACTTATAGTTTCACTACTACGGTAAAATATGAAAATCAAAGTGTAAATGTTAAAGAACAATTACCGGGTAAAGATTTTGCTAAAGGAACTTATTTCGTGAATGTATTTGACAAAGGCGAATTGGTTTCAAAAAGTAGTTTCTCTTTGAGATAAACCATAATCAATTAATAGAAATGAAAAAGTCCTGATTACTCAGGACTTTTTTTATTTGATAACTTTTCCGTTTAGGATTACTTCTTCTATTAAATTGCTTCCGAAAGCATAGGGCAATTCATAAAAAGAATTAAGTGGTTTGGTGATAATCAAGTTGGCCTTTTTGCCTACTGTGACCGAACCGTGTGTTTCAGATAATCCCATGGCGTAAGCTCCGTTGATAGTAGCGGCATTGATGGCTTCTTCAGGAGTCATTTTCATTTTGATGCAAGCGGTGGCTACCACAAAATTCATATTGCCTGAAGGCGTAGTTCCCGGATTAAAATCGGATGCCAAAGCCAAGGGTAAACCTGCGTTTAGCATTTTTCGAGCAGGCGTATAAGGAATACTGATGAAATACGAACAACTCGGCAAAGCAACAGCAATTGTTTCGCTGTTTTTTAAAACTTCAATGTCTTCATCGGTTACAATTTCGAGATGGTCAACCGAAAGGGCGTTGTGTTTGACGCAAGCGGCAATACCGTTGATGGCTGTGAACTGGTTAACATGTATTTTAGAACGCAAACCGTATTTTTTTCCGGCTTCCATAATGCGTTCGGTTTCTTCAACAGAGAAATAGCCTGTTTCTAAAAAAGCGTCGATATAATCGGCTAGTTTTTTTTCGGCTATTTTGGGCAACATTTCATTGATAATTAAGTCGATATACGCCGAGTGGTTTTCTTTATATTCTAACGGAAATGCATGCGCACCAAGGAATGTAGCTTTGATGGCAATAGGATAATTTTTAGCCAATTTTTTAATGACTCTCAGCATTTTCAATTCGCCTTCTACCGTCAAGCCGTAACCCGATTTGATTTCGACCGCTCCGGTGCCTTGTTGGATAACTTCTTCCAAACGCTTTTTGGATTGGTTGTAGATTTCTTCTTCAGAAGTTTCGTTGAGCTTTTTGGCCGAATTTAAAATTCCGCCACCGCGATTGGCAATTTCTTCATAGGTCAATCCGTTAATGCGATCTACAAATTCTTGTTCGCGATTTCCGGCGTAAACGATGTGCGTATGACTGTCACACCAACTGGGTAAAACTATTCTTCCTGTAGCATCAATCGTTTTGTTCGCATTGATTTTGGGACAATCCTCCATCAAACCAAAAGCCGCAATCAGATCATTTTCAATCAAAAGAAAAGCATTTTTTATGGAAGGCAGAATGGCCATTTCACCGCCGGAAACTTTGTCAACAGGCGTTTCTCTGACTTGTAATAATTCTTTGATGTTGATGATTAAGGTTTGCATTAGAATGATTTTTGGTAAAAATAGTTTGAAAAAAATAAATATGCTTAATTTTAAACAAATTTACAGTTCGTGAGAAAAATAAAATATAAAAAAGGGAAGAAAGTTCAGCCCACATTTTTGGATTATACCGGAATTCACAAGCAAACAAAAACAGAAATGCAGTTGTTTGTTTATGATACGAATGATTTGACGGAGTACAAGGAATTTCACCAAAACCAGTTGGGAAAATGTTTCGAATTGTCAAAGGTAAATTGGCTCAATGTTCACGGATTGAATGATACTGAAGTAATCAAGTCGGTTGGCGATTTTCTCAACGTGGATAATTTCATGTTGGGCGATATTTTGAATACCACCAAAAGAACCAAGTTGGATGAGTACCACGATGTTTTGTTTTTTAACATCAAGTCGTTATTGCCTGTAGAAAACAGCGATAATATCAGTGTTGAGCAAGTGAGTTTCTTGTTGAAGAATGGTATTTTAGTTTCTTTTCAGGAGAAGCGAAGCGATTACTTTACCCATATTCGCGAACGAATTAGAACCCATTCGGGCATTGTAAGAGATAAAAAAGCGGATTATCTTTTGTACTTATTGTTGGATGCCATCATGGAGAATTTTTACATCACCATTGAAAACGAAGAAGACCGAGTAGAGCAGTTGATTGATCTTTCAAAGTCGAGTACCAAGCCCGAAATCTTGGAACAAATTGAAAAACACCGCGATAATTTCAACTTTTTAAAGCGCTCTATTATTCCGCTTCGCGATTCTTTGTATTCGATTAAAAGCATGAAAGACGATAATGTTTTTAATGCCATTGAGCATGATAATTACAGCTTCTTTTCGCGTTTGCATCAAAAGTGTTTAGAGCTATTGGAACAAATTGAATACGACTTGACTTCTTTAGACAGTGCTTCAAGTTTTTACTTTTCCACCCAAAATCAAAAACTGAATCAAGTCATGAAAACCCTAACGGTAGTTTCGGTATTCTTTATGCCGCTTACATTTATTGTCGGCGTATACGGAATGAACTTTGACAACATGCCTGAACTGCATTGGAAATATGGCTATTTCCTGGTTATGGGATTCATGTTTGTTTTGCTGCTCGGGATGATTTACTACTTCAAGAAAAAGAAATGGTATTAAATGAATTACGAATTACGAATTTTTTAAACTAGCTTTCAGATAGAGTAAACCCAAAATTCCGGCGATTAGTGATGAAATCAGAATCATAATTTTGGCATTGTTGATGTGTTCAGCGTCGGAAAAGGCGAGAAGCGTGATAAAAATTGACATGGTAAATCCTATACCGCCTAAAAAGCTTACGCCAAAAATGGATTTCCAATTTAGGTCGGATGGCAATTGACTTAGTTTAAGTTTTACCGCCAAAAAGCTGAATAACCAAATGCCTATTGGTTTACCGACAATCAATCCCAAAGCAATTCCCAGCGTATAGTTATGACTCAAGGCATAATGCCAATCAGAATTCAATATAATAGCTGTATTGGCCAGTGCAAAAAGCGGTAGGATAAAAAAGGCAACGGGTTTGTGAAGAAAGTGTTGCAGGATATAAGAAGTTGATTTTTTATCGCCGTTTCCAAATGGTATAGCAAAAGCAAGTAAAACTCCCGTAATAGTGGCATGCACGCCTGAATTGAGCATAAAATACCACATAACTACACCCAAAGTCAAATAGGGAATGAGATTGCGGACTTTGAGTCGGTTTAACACCAATAGGAAAACGAAAATTCCTAAAGCAATCAGCAAATTACTCCAAACTAAATTTTTGGTATAAAAAATGGCGATAATCAAGATGGCGCCTAAATCATCAATAACGGCCAATGCAGTTAAAAAGACTTTAAGTGAAACCGGTACTCTGTTGCCAAGTAAAGACAGAATGCCGAGTGCAAAAGCAATATCAGTTGCCATAGGAATTCCGGCTCCCGATTGGGTTTCGGTACCATAATTCAGCAACAAATATAAGCCCGCCGGGATTAACATTCCGCCGATTGCGGCAATGATGGGAAGTAAAGCATTTTTGAGGTTAGACAATTCACCGGCATAAATTTCTCTTTCTAATTCTAGGCCAATCAGCAAGAAGAAGATGGTCATTAAGCCGTCATTAATCCAATGTTCAAAGGAATGGTGTCCAATTTGGAAATGCCAAACGGCCAAATATTCTTCGCTCCAAAATGAGTTGGTTAGTAGCAGTGAAATTAGGGTACAGGCGATAAGTACAAATCCGCCGGCTCTTTCGCTTTCAAAAAAGTCTTTGAACAATCTGGTAATTCTCATTTGTCAAAGATAAAAAAAAAGCATCCAACTAGTGGATGCCTTTTCGTTAAATAAAAGTTTTGGGTTTTATAAATTTGTGATGATAAATTCACTTCTTCTGTTTAACTGGTGTTCGTCTTCGGTACATTTAACACCATCGGCACATTGGTTTACCAATTCGGTTTCACCTAAACCTTCCGCAGTCAAACGATCCGCTGCAATACCATTTTTGATTAACCAATCTCTCGTAGATTTTGCTCTGCGATCAGATAGTTTTTCGTTGTAAGCGTGAGAAGCACGGCTATCAGTATGTGAACGAATATTGATTTTCATGGTTGGATTTTGATTCAATACATCCAATAATTTAGCTAAATCAACCGCAGCATCCGGACGGATATTCCATTTGTCTAAGTCGAAGTAGATGATGTTGATTTTGAAACAATCGGCTAAATCGTCACCAACTTTCACGCGACAAGTTTTGGTTTTAAGTTCAATGTTCAACTCCGTTTTTCCTGATTCAGTACCAATGATTACCGGCACTTCTTTGGTTTCATAATCTTCAAGAGAAGCGTTTACGTAGTATTTAGCACCACAATCCACTTCGGTGAATTCGTATTTACCTTCAGCATCAGAAACAGTTTCTTTCACTTTGTTGAATTTCTCATCCATCAAGACCAATTTGGTATTCGGTAATACCGCTTTGGTATCTTCATCGGTAATAACACCATGTAAAATTTGGTCACAGAAAATAGGACGAGTTTCTAAGAATTTATAGATATCATCGCTTCCTTGTCCGCCATCTCTGTTAGAACTTAGGAAACCTCTTTTAGATTTAAAATCGATGATGAAACCAAAATCGTCTTTAGGACTGTTTCCTTCTTCACCGATGTTTAAGACTTGCTTGAAGTTAAGGCTGCCGTCTTTTGGAAGTCGGGTAACAAAGATATCTAAACCGCCTAAGCCCGGTTGTCCGTCTGAAGCAAAGTACAATTCGTTATCGTCTGAGATAAAAGGATAAGTTTCTCTACCTTCTGAGTTGATAGCATCACCAAGATTTTCCGGTGTTCCTAAACTTCCGTCTTCGTTAATTTTTACTCTGTAAAGGTCAGATTGGCCACGAGTTCCCGGCATGTCTGATGCAAAGTATAATGTTTTTTCATCCGGAGAAAGGGCAGGGTGAGCTGCTTGATAACTATCACTGTTAAAGTTTAACGGCGTGATGTTGATCCATTTACCTTCGGCGTCTAAATTGGCTTTGTAGATTTTTAGTAAGGTTACTTTGTTAGCATCAAAACCTCTTCCATCCAAATAGTTATTTCTGGTGAAATAAACTGTTTTACCGTCTTTGGTAAAGGCCGGAGTGTCTTCGTGGTATTTGGTGTTGATTTTTTTGCCGAATTTATCTACGCCACTCAAAGAACCGTCTTCGCCTAGAGCTGAACTGTAAAGATTGGTAAAGTATTGACCGGTCCAAGTGTGAATTCTTTTGGAGAAGTTACCCGTATCACGTGCCGAAGTAAAGATTACTTTGGTACCCATATAAGCAGGTCCGTAATCAGAATACTTAGAGTTGATTCCGGCGTTTTCAATTTTGTAACGGCCAGAATTCTTTTTGATTTCGGCTAAATAATCTTTCTTTTTATTGAACAATTTGGCTCTGGTATCATTTCCGCTTTTGTCATTGAATTTAGCCATCATAGCATCCGCTTTCGGATAATCTTTAACAGCTCTTAATGTTTGGGCAAAACGATAGTAAAATTCCGCTTCTTGCTCAGGGCTTGTTGCATATAGCTCGCTATACCATTTGTTTGCTTTTTCTAATTCAGCATTAAAATAGTAGGCGTTACCAATTTTGAGTATCATATCGGGAGATTTGTACCCTTTTTCATAGATGCGTTCATAAGTTTTGATGGCATCAATATAAGCGTACTTATCATACTCCTTATTTCCTTTTACCTCTGTTCTTCCACCTTGAGAATATCCGCTCACAGTAGCGAAAGTCAATAGTACTAAATATATAATTTTATTTTTCATGA
>NZ_CAMLRU010000068.1 GCF_946482535.1 uncultured Flavobacterium sp. | reverse complement strand
ACAAATATGAATTTGCTTGGATGTCAAAATCTAACAGAACATTAAAAAGTAGAGAAATTGTATTAATGCAAACCCAAAATATAAGACTTCCGTTGTTTGTTAAAAAGAGTAACGATGAAGGTGATGAATTTTACTATATGGGTGATGTGACTCCTATAAATGATAATTTTGAGCAAACTACAATGAAAGATAGCAAAAACAAAAAAGATGTTTCAGTAGTTAAAGTAGTGTTTTCTATGAATACTCCAGTTGAAGACAATATTTATGATTATATAACGGAGAATTAAAAAAATGGTCAATGTCATTTAAACCCGATAGCGCGGATTTACACACGAGCGAAGCGACTGCCGAAGGAATCCGTGCTTATCACCAAACCCCCACCACCTCAACACACTGACTCCCCAAATCCTTCAAAAAATAACGCTCTCCATTCATTTCCTCATAAAACCGCACACTTACCACAGCTATAAAAACACCATTGCCTTCAACCGATGTAGTAGGCGTCAGGCCAAAATTGGCAATTGTAGTATTCTTGGGTAATGTTGCCGCTGGGCTCATAAACAATTGCGTTTCCATGGCAGCGGTATCAAAACGCAACACGCCAAACAGCACTTCAGCCACGGTAGCTTGGTGAGGAAAAAGCATCTGGGCTGTGGTAAAATCACTAACGCTTAATGTAGCCGTATTGGGTTCAAAAACAACTTTGCCGGGTAACACTTGTGCTAAGCGCTTTTCCGTAAAAGCAAACTGCTCCAACAACCTTTGCCCTTCAGCAGTAGCAAGCGCAATCCCCAACGACCGTTCCCCTCGGGCAGAAACCGTATCAAAAGTCTTAATCGTTTGCAACAACGACATCAACCGCCCATGCAAAGAAGAATCGGTAAACCCACTCAAAAAAGGAAACAACCCCATGCTAAACAGTCTCTTAAATTTTGACACATGGCCAAACTCCTTACTATTCTCCCGAGTCCTAACCATAGCAGGGCTGTGCTTAACTTTTTCACTACTAAAACCACCACCCGCTTTGCGAACCACCGCCTTCCCTTTCCTAAAGTAAAAATTAAATTCCCCTACAGTACCCGTAAGTTTTATCAATCCTTTCTGCTCTGCCATAAAACAATCCCTTAGTGTTCCTCTTACAGTATAACGATAATAAGTCTAATTTATTGCCTATTTATAGCGTATATATAGCGTATATATAGCGTAGTAACGTCATACATACCTTATACCAAACCCATACCTCTCTTACCTTATCCCTTATCCCTTATCCCTTATCCCTTATCCCTTATCTAACCAATATGATATACTGTTTAGCAAGTAACTACTTGAATTTCTTATAACAAAGGAGGCAATAGGACATAAAAATTCCCATCATTACAAAACCTCAAACCAGTGAGGATTTTGCAACAATGGGAAAATCAATTTTTTAAAACCAATAATTAGTTCTTAATAAATTTTAGCGGCTTCTGCTCACCAATTTTAACAAAATACATTCCGGTTTTTAAAGAGGAAACCGAAATTTCAGTAGTGGTGTCAACCATCTTGCCGGTAGCTACGATTCTGCCTAAATCATCAAAAATCTGATAGGCTGTTCCAATGTTTTGAGAATCCACTTCCAATTGAAGAAAATCACTTGCCGGATTGGGATACAGTTGAATAGAAGAAGCAGAAAATGAGTCCCCCGACAATGAACTTTGATACAAAATCGCTACTTCATTAGGCGTTAAAGCTCGGTTCCAAACGCCTATATCATCCAAACTGCCATTAAAGTAATTCCCGGAAACACCACGACCAATCCAAATAGGTAAATCAGCTTGGCTCACATTGGTATGGGTGTTGGTGGTGGTTCCTTGCAAAACACCGTTTCTGTAAAAGGTCATTGTGTTGGCAGTATAAACGCCTACATAATGCTCCCATTCGTTAACCACATAATTAGTGGTAGCATTGGTCCAAAACCAAGCCGACTGTTGTTTGTTGGTGCCAAAAATAGCTTTGGTGGCATCACATTGAACAAGCCATATAAAATTCAAACTGGCAGTAGTTCCGTTCATAATGGCCACATTACCGGTAGCATTGCTTGCCTTTTTTATCCAAATAGAAACCGAAAAACTCCCGGCTTGTGTAAAGGTATGGCCAATACTTGTACGGGTCAAATAACTGGTGCTACCATTAAAACTGTAAGCGGCATTGGCTGTCCCAAATCGATCGGTTGTAGCCGACATATTGAAAGCCGTTAAGTTATTTCCGTTAGTTGTGGCGTCATTGGTGTTTTCCATTGCCCACCAAGCGAGCAATCCTGTGGTTGGTACATAAGCAGGTGGCTGAGCAAAAGAGATAAAAGTTCCGAAAAGCAGGAAAAAGGTAAAGTATTTTTTTAGTCGCATAAGCAAGAAGATTTAGTAGTTAATACAAGCCAAAAATACAATTATTCTAAACAAATTAGCAAAATAACACATCATTCTACATAAAAATTGTTAAAAAAATCGATAGCGCGGATTTACACACGAGCGAAGCGACTGCCGAAGGAATCCGTGCTTTCAACCCAAAAAGAAATTTCCTTAACTTTACCTCACTAACCCTACCCACATGAAAACAAAACACACCCTCATAATCCTAACAGCCATAGCCTTACTACCGCTATTCAGCTTCGCCCAAATCACCATCACCAACACCGCCGAAGTAGCCAAAATCAAACAAGGCACCACTTACTTCGCCATGAAAGATTCGGCTTCCCCGGCAGCAGAAGCTTATGTAGCAGCAATCAAAAAAGCATGGACATTATCCAAAGTAGAATGCATCAAATACACCGACGTAGAGAAAAACATCGCACCCAATAACAGCTTCGTGACCATTGGGGCCAATATGACTACGTCTAACAGCACCTTGGCTTCCACCGAAACCCGCATCTATTTAGAACTCTGGACCACCAACGGCAAATACACTTACGACCCCAAGAAAAGAAGACACTTCAACCAAGCCGATAAAATCTCCATTGCAACCATAGAACTCTTCGCCGATTTCTATGCCCAAAACAACCCAAGCGCCCTCTACAAAATAGATTATGATGCCGCCGGTCATTTCAAAAACTGGGGCACAGGCGTGTTAAGCAATTATGTTCAAAACCTTTGTAGCTTGTTAAACAGTGGCAAAGAATGGACTGCCAAAACAGAAATCGCCAACCCGGAAGAACTCACCAAAATGAGCACCTCCACACTATTCATCCCCGATTATGTAATGGTAAAGTTCTCCAAGAACGCCGACGATGAAAGCAAAAAATACACCGATAAAGAAATATTTGAGGGGGTTTCGCTATCCTACAAACTCTTACCCATAGCCGAACTCAATGACAAAATTACCAACAGCACCACGCCGTTTTACTATTTGTTATTCATCAAAACACCAAATGAAAAATTCGTAACCGTAACCAACGCCCTTACCGGAGAAATCATCTATTCGGACTATAGCAGTTCACCCGCCAACTTCAAGGCAAGTGACTTAAAAGAATTACAAAAAATGACCGCAAAAAAATAGTCCCCGCTTCGCCCAAAATCTCAGCGGGGACCTAACTAAAAAAATCACATTACTTATTATTACTCGCACTTCACAGGTTATGTGATGTCTTATTTAAGCCAAAAAACTACAGGATAGCGACCTTACCTCCTCCAAAACAGGTATGACTTTTGGAGGAGTTAATCAATAAGGTCAGGAAATCAATTGTGGTATCTGGTTTTACTTGGTTGGTGTTCAAAGCACTAAAGCATTCTTTTTCCGAGTAGTGCATTCCATTAATCAACTCACTAAGATTAAATGGAATGATATTACAAGCAATACTCATAACACTACTGCCGGTAGGCAACATATTTTCCCCAAAGCTTGGAATCCCAATATCTAATCTCGTAGTGTAAACACTTCTTTTCATGAAAGACTATTCCGGCTTTAGATCGATTTGCTGGTTCAATTTTAATCAATAAACGCTTTCTTACAACACAAATTCGCTCAAGTGCTTTACAACTTAGTTAAATGGCTTTTTTCTTTAGACCAATGAGGCCTTAACCGTGCAGTAAAATGAGTGCCTCTTTCATAACCTACAAACTACTCCTGCCATCCTTTTAAAATGTGGGACTAAAAAACAGCGTTTATCAAAGATTCTCTAATAATAGGGTTTAAATATTATCAGAATTGTAAAAATAAAACATAACCCCTATTTTTAGTGATGTTGATTTCAATATTTAATCATTGTTTTTTACTTTTACCCTAAATTTTAAAGGGTATAATAAAAATGAAGATAGAAAAGCGCTGGATTTTTTCCTTTCTGACGGTTACTGCAGTAGCCTTAGCCGGTTTGTTTTGGCCCGAAAAACTAGCCGATCACCACGAGGCATTCAATCCTATAGACACCATCAACTTCGCCGATGTGGCTTGGCTGCTTACGGCTTCTTGTTTGGTGTTGCTCATGACGCCCGGCTTGTCTTTCTTTTACGGTGGTATGGTAGGTAAAAAGAATGTGATTTCTACTATGCTCAAAAGCTTTATCTGTCTTGGTGTGGTGAGTTTGCTTTGGGTTACCGTTGGTTTTTCGCTTTCATTTGGCGCTCCGATTGGCCCAACCATCAATGGCATTCACTATGGTATTATTGGCAATCCTTTTGACTTTGCCTTCTTTAGTTATGTCGAAATGCACCCGCACAAAACCATGGCTTCTTCCATTCCTTTTATTTTGTTTGCCTTGTTCCAAATGAAATTTGCAGTCATAACACCGGCCATCATTACCGGCGCCCTCGCGGAACGTATCCGCTTCATCTCCTTTTTGCTCTTTATTTGTTTGTTCACTGTTTGTATCTACGCGCCTTTATGCCACATGATTTGGCACCCAAACGGTCTCTTGGGAAGCTACTTCGGCGTAAAGGACTTTGCAGGTGGAACGGTCGTTCACATGAGCGCGGGTTTTGCGGCTTTGGCTGGTGTTTTAGTTTTAGGCAAAAGAAAAAACAGCGAGCATATCCCTACTAACATTCCGTTCGTATTATTAGGCACCGGAATGCTTTGGTTCGGCTGGTTCGGTTTTAATGCCGGTTCAGCTTTAGCGGCTAATGCTACGGCAGCAATGGCTTTTGCTACCACCACCATTTGCTCGGCATCGGCCATGCTCACTTGGGTCTTTTTTGATAGAATGAACGGCCGAAAAGTATCGGCCCTAGGCGCTTGTATAGGCGCAGTGGTCGGACTGGTAGTAATCACACCATCGGCGGGTTATGTCACCATCCCGCAAAGTATTTTCTTCGGATTCATAGGCGCCATAGTCTCCAACAAAATGGTCTACTGGAAAAAACTAAAACAAATAGACGATACTTTAGATGTTTTTGCCTGTCACGGCGTAGGCGGTATCATGGGGATGATTCTAACGGCTATCTTTGCCAAAGGGGAAAACGCCAGTTTACTCTATGGCGGCTGGGGCGTTTTCGGACATCACATGATGGCTTTGGTATTGGTTTCAATAGTAACGTTCGGCGGTGCTTATGGGTTATTCAAACTAACCAACATCATGATCCCAATCCGCGTTTCCGAAGAATCCGAAAACATGGGACTGGATTTGTCACAACACGGCGAGAAGTTCTAAACTTATCCCTTTTCACTTATCCCTTATCCCTTTACTCCTCCAACAACAAATTCGCTAAGGCATTATCACGCCCATAAATGTCTTTGTGGAAATTCACCAGCCCATCATCATCCACCCAAGCGGTAAAGTAACCAATGTAAACCGGAATCTTATTCTTAAGGGTGTACCATTTTTCTTTTCCGCCGTTCATAGCAGCCTCTATTTTTTCAGGTGTCCAATTGGGGTCATCCTGTAAGATGAGCTTGGCCATCTCCTTAGGTTTCTCCACCCGAATACAACCATGACTGAAAGCTCTTTTCTCCTGAGCAAACAAGTTCTTAGAAGGCGTATCATGCAAATAAATATTATTGGAATTCGGAAATAAAAACTTCACCAAACCCAATGAATTATTCGGTCCGGGTTTTTGTCGAATCATATCGCCTTTCCACTCCATATTGTGTTTGGCCAAATAATTCTTGTTCTTTTTAATCGCCGGAAGTATCTCTTTGTCGCGGATACTTTTCGGCACATTCCAATACGGACTAAACACGATATAACTCATCATCCCGCTAAAAATAACCGTTTCATTCAAAGCCGTACCCACCACTACATTAGAAACCAAAACAACTTTCCCTTCCTTAAAATAAGTAAGGCGATACGATGGGATATTGACCACAATAAACTCTTTAGCTTTGGTCAAATCCGTCGAGATCCAACGACAGCGCTCCATATTGACCATGATGGTTTTGATGCGATCGCTAATCGACACATTCATCTCGTCGATATGCTTGGGCAAGATGATTTTGTCTTCCGAAAAACCATTGCGCTTTTTGTACTTTATAATGGCTTCCTGCAACGATTCATCATAAACCTTACTTTGCGAATCCGACGCTATATCCTTGGTCAAAGCCAATCGCTTTCGGATTTGCGCTACCACTTCAGAAGTATCTCCGGGTTTAAGCTGTTTGAAATCGGCAGGCAGAGCAATCGCTTCCCAACCGCCGTTTTTTTCTATCGTACGGTATTGCTGCAAAACGTCTTTAAGCTTGTAATATTGACCGATGAGTTGTTCTTTGTTATCGATAAGTTTCGGATCAACCAAAACAGAATCGAGGTATTGCCCATAAGACAATTTCTTTCGCGGCAAGTACCAACCTAACTCTTCTATTTTAGTACTGTCAATTCCTTGAAGGACTTTGTTGGTATAATAGAAATAGTAATTGGTTAAGAACAATTCAACCTCCACATTAGGCTTGGCATTGGTTCTGGCAAACAAGCCGTCCAATATTTCTTTATAGGGTACTTTAGTTTGAACGCCTTCTTCAAACAAATTATTCATTTTGTTGTAGATGACTTCGGCGGTTTCTTTTCGTCCTTTTTTGTCGTACCACAAGTAAGTGTATTGGTTTTTGCGGTACAAGTCAACCGCTTGCTTTTGGTACAAAACCAGCTTAGGATATTTGGCATAAAAAGAAGCGACTAAAGTACTGTCAAAAGACAACGAAACCTCTTCATAACGAAACTTACTCTCAGCAGCGGCTCTTTTTGAAGCGGTGTCTTCTTTTTGGGCACAATACCAACTGGTCAGAGAGAATCCGAGCAAAAACAACAGCGTCAATCCTGTAAACCACTCTCTTTTTTTCATGTGGGGCAAAATTATTTTTCATAAAATTACAAAAACTAATCGCTACAAACTAATGTAAATAGTATATTTACTACTACTAAAACATACTTTTTCAACCCATGAAACAATTCACACTAATCCTGATTTTACTGACCGGAGTTACTGTTTTCGGTCAAGCCAAAAAAAACCAAGCTCCTGTTGACCACAAGAAAAGCATCAATCTTTTACTCGATACTTGGCACAAAGACGCCGCCGAAGCTAACTTCAAAAACTACTTCGATGCCTTAACGGAAGACGCTATTTTTATAGGAACCGATGCCACCGAAAATTGGAATAAAGCTGCTTTTCAAGCTTTTGCCAAACCTTATTTTGACAAAGGCAAAGCTTGGAATTTTACATCACTTGAGAGGCACATATACCTGAGCAGCGACAAAAAAACCGCTTGGTTTGATGAATTACTCGATACTCAAATGAAAATTTGCCGTGGTTCGGGCGTGTTGGTTTTAACCAATGGCAAATGGAAAATAAAACACTATGTGCTCTCGATGACTATTCCTAACGACAATATTGACCAAGTCATTGAAGTCAAATCTCCCATAGAAGACGAGCTTATCAATACTTTGAAAGAAAAAAAGGAGTAAATTTTTTCCTCTTTTCAGAATCCATAGTTATTCTTTTCTCGTAAATGAGAACAAGAATCCCAAATTTGCGTCTATGGATATCAATAAAAAAATAAACCTGCTCTTTGGAGCCGTGGCAATTTTAACGGTAATCCTGTTAATTTTTTTGGTTTCCTACCTGGCCCTGTTTGCTCCCATTTAAGAAACAAGCTTGAAAAATCAAGCCAAAGGCATCAACTTACACTAATACCATGTTAGTTTTGTTTTTGTTTAAAGAAAAGCGCTGCTTCCTGAGTGGCGCTTTTTGATTTTAGTCTCATTTTATCTGGTCTTCCACTTTTTTTGTTTCCAAAAAACCAAAAATCATTTTAACTCGTAAATGAAGGAAACACAAAAACAATTCGCCATGAGAATTCACAAAACCGTAAAAAAAGTACTTTTGAGTATACTGGGCATAATGCTCTTGCTGTTTGGTATTTTGGTGTACCACATTGCCAATGCCCGACCGGTTGGCTCGGTTGAAAATGCCACCATTCAAATCAGCCGTATTGATTTTGACCAACCATTTGATTCCCTCAGTGCTATAGCTGTCAAAAAGAACCTGCACAGCATACCGGGTGTGAAAAGCGACATCATTGTCAAAAGAAATGTAGTAGTCTACTTCCATGACAATACTGTAGCCGACTCCAAAAAAATCTATGACGAATTAATGACCAAAGGCGATTACAAAGCCGAACGCTTTTTACTCCCGCCAAGTTTGGCCGCCAAACAAGTCTGTCCCGTGATGAAAAAAGACAGTTTCAAGTACAAGTTCAGCCAATTCATCCAAGGAATTTTTAATTAATCCTCTAAATATAACGTTATGAAAAAGTTTTCAAAATTAGCACTCAGTGCTTTAGTCTTCGGAGCCTTAGTCTTCACTTCCTGCAGCAATGACGACGATTCAAATCCACCTGCAACGCCTTCCATCTATGAAAGATTAGGAGGAACTACTATGGTAGCCGACCCTGATAATCCGGGTCAAATGATTGAACAAGGCCGATTGAGTTACCGCAAAGTCGTGAACTCAACCGTAGGTTTAATAGTAGCCGATATCCAAGCCAATGCTTCAGGGAATTTAGGCGCACACTTTGCTCCGATTTTAGCCGAAGTAGGAGCCGGAAACACTACCAACTTAGCTATTTTGGTCGATAATCTTACCGACTTCTTTTCGTTCAACACCGGAGGAACCAATGCTGTGAATACCTATTCGGGCTTAGACATGATTACTGCGCACAATCCGGCTATGAACCCAAGAATGGGAACCACATCTACCGATGCTAACTATACTAAGTTTGTAGGCTATGTCGGAGCAGCAGCCCAACAAAACGGCGTAGCGGCTAACACGCAATTGTATACTGATATCGTTGCGGTATTAGAATCCCTAAGAGACCCAATAGTTCAATAAATACCTCTAAAGTTGACAAAAAAAACGCTACTTTTTGAGTAGCGTTTTTTTATTATTTAAGATTTTCCAACATCTCAACGGTCATAGAAGCTAAGTCATATTTATGCTTCCAATTCCAATCTTTCTGAGCCGCACTGTCATCAATAGAAGCCGGCCAACTGTCGGCAATTTTTTGACGGAAATCGGGTTTATAAGAAATGGTAAAATCCGGAATGTGTTTTTGAATCTCAGCGGCAATTTCTTTTGGGGTAAAACTCACACCGGCCAAATTATAAGAAGAGCGAATCTTGATGCTTTCACTCGGCGCTTGCATGATTTCAACCGTTGCGTTAATGGCGTCATCCATATACATCATCGGTAAAGCGGTTTCTTCCGAAAGGAAACATTCATATTTATCGTCTTTCAACGCTTTGTGGTAAATGTCTACTGCGTAATCTGTAGTTCCTCCACCCGGTTCAGTCGACCAACTGATTAAGCCCGGATAGCGAATACTACGAACATCTACACCGTAAACATTATGGTAGTATTCACACCATCTTTCACCGGTTTGTTTGCTTATTCCGTAAACCGTTGTCGGCTCCATAATGGTATATTGCGGCGTATTGATTCTTGGCGTTGTTGGCCCGAAAACGGCAATACTCGAAGGCCAAAATATCTTTTTTATTTTTCCGGCTTTCGCCAAATTTAAGACGTGAAATAAAGAATTCATGTTCAAATCCCAAGCAAAAGCAGGATTCTTTTCAGCGGTAGCCGAAAGCAAAGCGGCCATCAAATAAACATCGGTGATATTATATTGCTCGATTAAATGTTCAATCTGATTGTAATCTAAAGCATTCACTACTTCAAATATCCCTTCGTTTACGATGTCAATATTCAACTTTCGGATATCGGAAGCTACTACATTATCAACGCCGTAAATGCTTCTTAGTTTTTTGGTCAGCTCGGTTCCGATTTGTCCGCAAGCGCCAATGATTAGGATTTTAGTATTCATTTAGTGTGTTGTTTTGGCAAAGATAACGTTTTCGTAACTTTTAATCGAGCAAAATCTTTTCCAAAAAATTACAATGCCTTTAACTACTTCATAATGAAGTTTCCTTTTACCTTTGTACCTTTGCGACTTAAATTATTTTTGATGAAAATACATTTTTCGGCTTTGGTTTTACTGTTGCTCTGTTTGGTATCCTGCCAGGAAGATCCAAAGATTCGCCTCTTAGAACAAGCAAAGGAGGCCAAAAAACAAGAGGTTATTTTTGACAACATCAACAAAGGTTGGAACTTCAACAGTCGCCCAGTTAACCTAACAGCGAGCTCACTGACCAACAACTGGGCAGAATGGCGCATGTTTCTGAATGAGTTAGGGCAAAAACCCAAAAGCAGTATCGGTGCTTTCAAGCAAAAAGCCAGAACCCTTTCTAAAAAGGCAGCCGATTTGAATAATAATATTCCGCCACAATTTGCCGTTCCGGAAGTAAAAAGCAGAATTGCCGCTATCAACACTAAGATTAACTCCATCAACCTCTACATCAATCTGCAACAAATTCCGGATTCTCAAATAGTAAAGTTGGTACAGGAAATCAACACCGAAGTAGCTTCTTTGCAATTCCAACTCGATGAAATTACCCGTAAAAGCAATATTAAAATTGAAGATGGAGAAAGCGATATGTTGCGCATGTTAGACACCACGCGTGCTATTCCAACCAATCCTAAAGTTAATCCCGTTAAGTAAGCTTTGAGCCAAAACTCTTTATACAACAGTTACTTTCACTCGGCGAAAGTCAAGCAAATTGCAGACAGTCTCGAAAATCCTTTGACTAAAATTCAGGTAAAAGGACTTTTAGGTTCGTCATTGTCGTTTGTTTTTCAAGCCGTTTTTAAGAAAAGTGACAAACCGTTTCTTTTAATTTTAAACGAAAAAGAAGAAGCCGCTTATTACTTAAACGATTTGGAACAAATGATTGGTCAAAATGATGTGCTCTTTTACCCGAGCTCTTATCGCCGACCTTACCAAATTGAAGAAACCGACAACGCTAATGTATTGCTGCGTTCCGAAGTATTAAACCGCATCAATTCGCGCAAAAAACCGGCCGTAATTGTCACCTATCCCGAAGCACTTTTTGAAAAAGTAGTTACGCGAAAAGAGCTCGACAAAAACACTTTGAAGGTTTCCGTAGGCGACAATGTTTCTATCGATTTTATCAACGAAGTCTTATTCGAATACGAATTCAAAAGAGTTGATTTTATCACCGAACCGGGCGAGTTTTCCGTTCGTGGCGGAATATTAGACGTGTTTTCGTTTTCCAATGACAATCCGTATCGTATAGAGTTTTTCGGCAATGAAGTCGACAGCATCCGAACCTTTGATGTGGAAACCCAATTGTCGGTAGAAAAGCAAAATAAGATTACCATTATCCCGAATTTGGAAAACAAATTCATCAAAGAAAACCGCGAGAGTTTCCTCGATTATATCAGCGACAAAACGGTTTTATGCATTGAAAATACGGAGTTTCTGACTTCGCAATTGGACAAACTTTTTGGCAAAGCCCTAGAAACATTTGACAAATTATCGAAAGACGTCAAACACGCCGCACCCGAACATTTGTTCTTAAACCAAGAAGGATTTTTGCGCAAAGCTTTGGATTTTTCTATCATCGAATTGTCGAATAAACCCTTATTCAAAACCACTAAAACTTTCGAGTTTCACATACAACCTCAACCTTCGTTCAACAAGCAATTTGATTTGTTGCTCAACAATTTGAGCGATAATCATTTCAATGGATATACCAATTATTTGTACTGTGCCAATGAAGCGCAAGCCAATCGCTTTCACGATATTTTTGAATCGATAGACGAAGAAAACCACGAAAACATTCGCAAGCAATACCATACCATAGTAGGTTCTTTGTTCCAAGGTTTTATCGATGAGGAAGCCCAAGTGGCTTGTTATACCGACCATCAAATTTTTGAACGCTACCACAAATTCAGCATCAAAAACGGTTATTCTAAAAAGCAAACCATCACTTTAAAAGAACTGAATTCACTCTCCGTAGGCGATTATGTAACGCATATTGATCACGGTATCGGGAAATTTGGCGGACTGCAAAAAATACAAGTCGAAGGCAAAACACAAGAAGCCATTAAACTCGTTTATGCCGACAACGACATTGTATACGTAAGCATCCATTCGCTTCATAAAATTTCGAAATACAACGGCAAAGA
>NZ_CAMLRU010000067.1 GCF_946482535.1 uncultured Flavobacterium sp. | reverse complement strand
AAGTTCTGGTTACAGAATACGAACCGGCACAAGCACCATTAGTAGTATTGTCAACGAAAGTTAAAGTAGCTCCCGAACCACAAGCATCAGTAGCCGTTGCTTGAGCAAACTCAGGCGTTGCCGGACAAGAGATGGTTGAAGGTGCAGGTAAAGCTGCAATCACCGGAGCAGTTGTATCTTGAACATTAATGGTTTGAGAAGCTGTAGAAGCATTTCCACACGCATCCGTAGCGGTCCAAGTTCTGGTTACAGAATACGAACCGGCACAAGCACCATTAGTTGTTACATCATTAAAAGTAAGAGTGACTTGACCTCCGCAATTATCGGTTGCGCTAGCTTGAGCAAACGAAGGTGTGGCCGGACAAGAAACAGATGAAACCGCAGGTAAAGCATCGAAGACCGGAGCAGTTGTATCTTGAATTGTAATTGTTTGTACAGCAGTACCAACATTATTACAAACATCAGTTACTCTGAAAGTTCTTGTGACCACAATTGGACAAGATCCGGTTTGAGTATCTTGATAGGTTATACTTGAAATAGCAGAAGCATCTGTAAAAGATCCACCTGCTTGATTGAATTGGGCAACAGTAATAGTAGTTTGTGAACTTGAATAAGCAAGTAAACCGGCAGTAGCCAATGAACTTGAGTTACAACCTTGAATAGTTGTATTTGCAGGTGCATTTACAACAGGATTAGTAGCATCTCCACCACTAATGGTAACCGGTAAGGTTTTTTGACAACCGTTAGCATCAGTTACAGTTACAGTATATGTTCCGGCAGACAAACCACTTAAATCTTGGCTAGTTGCACCATTTGACCATGAATAAGTATATCCCGGTGTTCCTCCGGTTGCACTTAAGTCTATTGAACCGGTATTGCTACCACCTCCACAACTTACATTGACATGGGTTTCACTAAGCATTAATTCAGTCGGACTAACAATTGGTAAAGTGTAAGTGTTGGTAAGACCTTGTGAATCTGTAACTCTTAATTTAGCACTATTGTTTAGTGTGGTGTAAACATGAATCGGATTTTCTAGAGTAGAATCTGTTGTTCCATTGTTGTCAAAATCCCAAGCAAATGTATAAGGTGCAATTCCACCGTTTGTCGTTGAATCAAAATAGACAGTGGTGTTGTTACCAACTCTACAAGCTTTGTAAGTAAATTGAACGGCCAATGGTTTAGAAATTACAGTCATACCCGGCATTTCACATTGAGCAGAGTTGTATGTGGCACAGTTGTATGAGGACAATTGTGTTGAACTACCTCCGGTTCTCCATACCACAAGAATTCGGTCCAAGATAAGTTCTTGTCCACAAGTCCAGTTGAATGGTCCGTAAATTTGTCTTTGTCCGGCACCCGGTGCAATACTTCCTAAGTAAGCATTGATACCTGTAACGTTTCCATCAATGGATAAATCAGCAAAAAGCCTACAGTTGTTCGGCGTGTTGCTGGCGTTAGAAGTATAATTAAGCATTACATATACCTGTTGGGTTACCCCAATGGTACAAGTTGTATTACTCAAGGGTTGTCCGTTAACATTGGTTAAACTCAAGAAAACATTGTCTAACTCAAAGTTATTGGAATCACAATTAAACACATCTAAGTAGTAGTTGGGAGGACTACCACACAACCTCAAATCAGGATAATTTGATGTGAATTGTGAGTACGAATTACTAACGCACAAGAAGAGTGTCAGTAATAATAATGTAATTTTTGATTTCATACAATTAAATTTAGTAGAATAAATTATTGAAAAATTTGTATTTCGGGCTTGAAGTAAAGAGTGTAGGCATGTTGAGGATTATAATATTTTGGGTTATACTATTGTGTGCTAAATTATATACAATGCACCAACAGACTCAATTTTCTCTACAAACAACTTGAAAACTCGATTAAATGACACTTTTCTTTCATTTTTTTCGATAAACATTCGATGTTACTTGCTTTTTTTGCTTTGTTTTTGACATAAGATTTAGGGTTTTTGGGTTTATTTTTTTAGTTATATTAATATTTAACAATTCGAAAGTAGGAGGTTTTTTTTTATCTACCAAAAAAAACATCGATAAAATGCATAAAATCATAGATAAAGTGCATTTATTAACGTTTTTGGAAAGTAAAATACTACAATATTATTTAACAATAGATTGTTTATAAATATTTTTCAGAATTAACATTTATTTAGAAAATAAGTAATCCAAAAAAAGCTATAATGCATAGATAATTACCGGTTTACTATTTATTTTATTCCGTTTATTTAAATCACTCTAAATATTAGTTTGTCATCAACATTAAAAAAACTAAATTTATAGATTCAAAACAGTTATTACTTACATCTCATGAAACAATTATTTTTGGTAAGACATGCAAAATCAAGTTGGGATGCACCGCTTCATGATTTTGAAAGACCACTCACCGGTAAAGGAATTAGAGATGCGCATATGGTTTCATCTCTTGTTGGTGACCAAATTCCAAAATCGTTTTTGGTTTGGAGTAGTTCCGCTAAAAGAGCGGCTGAAACTGCTGTAATATTTGCTCAAAATTTGGCTTTTCCCATTGAAAGTATTGTCTTCAAAGATGATTTATACACCTTTGATGAAAGAAAATTGGAGCAAATTATCAAAACCTGTCCCAATGATTGTGATCATTTAATGGTGTTTGGCCATAATGAAGCAATTACTAATTTTGTTAATAAGTATGGTAATATCAAAATAGATAATGTGGCTACTTCCGGTTTTGTGGCTATTATTTTTGATTCGGTCACTTGGCAAGCAATTGAAAATGGCAAAACTCAAAAAGTTATATTCCCCAGCGATTTAAAATAAAGTATGAATACAGAAACCAGATTTCGTTATATAGACAGAGAAAAAAGTTGGTTGGCTTTCAACGCCAGAGTGTTGCAAGAAGCGGCCGATGAATCCGTTCCCTTACTGGAAAGATTAAGATTCATAGGCATCTTTTCCAATAATTTAGATGAGTTTTTTAGGGTCAGATTCGCAGCAGTACGCCGGCTAAGCTTGTCCGGTGTTTCCGGTGAAAAGATTTTAGGTGGTATTTCAGCCCAACAATTGGTGAAGGAAATCACAGAAATTGTAATCAAACAACAGGCGGAAAGTTTGCGAGTATTGAACAATATCGAAAAGGAATTAGTCAAGCAAAATATAATCATCATAGATGAAAGCGAGGTTTCGGGTGAACATGAAAATTTTGTCAAAGATTTTTTTATTCAAAAAATCAGCCCCGAATTGGTGACCATTATCTTAAATGATTTAGCCGAATTTCCTTTGTTAAAGGATACTTCCGGGTATTTGGCCATAAAATTGGTGATGAAAACCGAACAAAAAGCCAAAATGTTAGGTTTGGTGAAACCCAAATCCGAAATCCGATACGCAATAATTGAGATTCCCAAAAACACCAACAGAATTGTTGAACTTCCGGTTAAAGACGGTAAGCAATATCTAATGCTTTTGGACGACGTTATCCGCTATAATTTGAGCAGTATTTTTAATATTTTCGATTATGAAAGTATTTCGGCTCATATGATCAAAATTACCCGTGATGCTCAGCTTGATATTGATTCTGATATGAGCAAAAGTATGCTTGAAAAAATTGCTACTTCTGTAAAAGACAGAAGAATAGGCGAGCCGGTAAGGTTTGTCTATGACCAATCTATCGGTAAAGATACGTTGAAGTTTTTCCTGGACAAAATGGGCATTCACGCTACCGATGGAATCATACCCGGAGGACGATACCACAACCGACGTGATTATATGAACTTTCCCAATCTGGGTCGATTTGATTTATTGTACCAACCTAAAACACCACTTCCTGTTGACGGCTTGTCTTTAGACGGTAGTATTTTAAATCGAATTGCGCAAAAGGATTATTTGGTTAATGCTCCTTTTCAGTCGTTTTCTTATTTGATTAAATTCTTGCGTGAAGCAGCTTTAGATCCGAAAGTAACCTCAATTAAAATTACATTATACCGCTTGGCTAAGAACTCTCAGATTATTAGTTCGTTGATTAATGCCGCCAAAAATGGTAAGAAAGTAACCGTTCAAATTGAACTTCAAGCCCGATTCGATGAAGCGAGTAACATCTCTTATGCTGAGCAAATGCAACAGGAAGGCATTGAGTTGATTTTTGGAATTAAAGGACTAAAAGTGCACAGTAAAATTTGTGTAATTGATAGAGTGGAAGATGGAAAAATCAAGCGTTACGGCTTTATTTCTACCGGAAACTTCAATGAAACTACCGCTAAGATTTACACCGATTTAACGCTCTTTACCAGTCACCAACAAATTCTGAAAGACGTGGCTAAAATTTTTGATTTCTTTGATGTTAATTATCGCCTTCACCGTTACAAACATTTAATAGTTTCCCCACATTACACGCGTTCCAAGCTTTCTAAGTTGATTGATCGTGAAATCAACAATGCCATAGCCGGTCGTCCTGCCTATATGAATTTGAAAATGAACAGCCTTTCGGATACGGCCATGATTGACAAACTTTACGAAGCCAGTAATGCCGGTGTAAAAATTAAGTTGCAAGTCCGAGGTATTTGTTCCTTGATTCCCGGTGTGAAAGGCATGAGCGAAAATATAGAAGCCATTAGTATAGTGGATTATTTGTTAGAACATACCCGTTGCTTCATTTTTTGTAACAATGATGAACCGGAAGTTTTTATTTCCTCTGCCGATTTTATGACCAGAAATCTCGATGGTCGGGTAGAAGTAACTTGTCCTATTTATGACGAAGACATCAAAAAGCAAATTATTGATACCTTCAATGTAGGCTGGAAAGGAAATGTAAAAGCCCGATTCCATTCTGAGAAATTTGATAACAAATACCGCGTTCGCAAAGAAGGTGAGCCGGTGTTCAGAGCACAATTTGAAACTTATAATTATTACAGAGATCGTTTGGATTTTTGTGAAATACCAGCCAAAAATAAAATTGCATGATATCCATTAAAAAATATGCGGCTATCGATATTGGTTCCAATGCCATGCGATTGCTCATTACCAATATAGTCGAACAAAAAGACAAAGAAACCCAATTTAACAAAAGTGCTTTGATTCGGGTTCCGATTCGTCTTGGTCAAGATGCTTTTACCGTTGGTGAAATCTCAGAAGAAAACATTGACAGAATGGTAGATGCCATGAGAGCTTTCAAATTATTGATGAAAGTTTACAAAGTCGAAAGGTACAAAGCCTGCGCTACTTCGGCCATGCGAGAAGCCTATAACGGTAAAGAAGTAGCTGATACCATCCGAGAAAAATGCGACATCGATATTGATATCATCGACGGTAAAATTGAAGCGACTATTATTGCTTCTTCTGATTTACATACTTTCCTCAAAACAGACCAAACCTATTTATACGTAGACGTTGGCGGTGGAAGTACCGAATTCTCTTTGTTTAGCGACGGCAAAATGATGGCTTCCAAATCGTTCAAAATAGGTACGGTTCGTTTGTTGAACAATATGGTAAGTGATATCGTTTGGGAAGAAATTGAAAAATGGATTAAAACCCAAACCGAAGCGTATGAAAACGTAATCCTAATCGGTTCCGGCGGTAACATCAATAAACTTTTCAAATTGTCAGGCAAAATGCAAGACAAACCATTGTCTTATTTGTATTTGAACTCGCAATACCAATATTTGAATTCATTGACTTACGAACAAAGAATCGCCGAGTTAGCGCTAAACACCGACCGCGCCGATGTAATCATACCGGCTACCAGAGTGTATTTGAATGCGATGAAATGGAGTGGTGCCCGCCAATTGTTTGTGCCTAAAATTGGTTTGGCAGATGGTATTGTAAAAGCGATGTACCAAGAAACAATTTAAAGATGAAAACGTTCCGAATTATTTGCTTTATTGCTGCTTTAGCCATCATTGTTTTACACCTGTTTAGCTTAGATTACCAAGACTTAAGGTTTTCTACGAATAGGACTCATTATTTGGGAATTGTAGCCATGCTATTTGTAGCGCTTAGTTTTTTGCTTGGAATTATCAAAGACAGAAACCAAAAACAGAATTAAACATCCAAATCAAACATCTTTTTCAAGAGTTCTAAGTTTGGATTAATTTCCACCAAACGGTTGTATTTGTCTTGGTTGGTGAAGGCTTTTTTAACCACCAAAGTTTCATTGACTTTTACATTAATTTGAATATCGTGGTTGTGAAGTTTTCCTCGTAAATAACCCAAAAGCTCAGGCCTTTCTTTTTCAAAATCTATTTTCGAACTCTCATTCGGCAATTCGTGAATGATAGTCGTTCCTTCTAAAATAGGATCATTAATGGTTAACAATGAAGCGACAATGCGATAGCCTTTGTCTTCCATCCGTTGCGCATATTTCAACCATTGCTCTAACATTTCCGTTTCCGTAAAAGGTTCGCTAGGCAAATGCACCGAGTCTTTTACCACGGACTTTTGCGCTTCAGCCATTTCTTTTTTGGCTCGAATACTAGCGAGAGATAAAGCGGAAATTTTGGTTGTTGGTTGCTGGTTGTTGGTTGTTGGTTGTTCTGCTTTCTGAGTTGTACTCTCTAATGCAGGATTTTCCACACTTTGAACTTCCAACTTCGTACTTTGTACTTCTTCGCTATTGGTTGTTGGTTGCTGGTTGTTGGTTGTTGGTTGTTCTGTATTCTGCGTTGTGCTTTCTGCCTTCTTATCTAATTCAGCAGTTTCCAAACTTCGTACTTCCAACTTTGTACTTTGTACTTTGTCTTCACTTCGTACTTCCAACTTCGTATTTTGTACTTCTGTAATGGAATAACTATTATTGCGGTAATGCGTGGGAGGAATTATGAATTCAGCTTTTTTTTTTCTCCATCGAAAGTGATGGAGGCGATTTGCATTAGCGTGAGTTCAACCAACAGGCGTTGGTTTTGAGAAAGTTTGTATTTTAAATCACAGTCATTCGCCAAGTCAATACCTTTCAATAGAAATTCTTGAGAAGCTTTTTGCGATTGGTGTCCGTAAAGTTGTTGCGCTGCTTCACCCATTTCTAATAAAGAAAGCGTCGCCGGGTTTTGGGCTACCAATAAATCTCGGAAATGCGAAGCCAATCCGGCAATAAAATGATGTCCGTCAAAACCTTTAGACAAAATATCGTTATAAGCCAATAAGACTTCCGGGATTTTGTTCTCAAAAAGCAAATCGGTCATATTAATATAAGTCTCATAGTCCAACACATTCAAGTTTTCCGTTACGGCTTGACGCGTCAAATTGTTCCCGCAAAAAGAAACCACACGGTCAAAAATCGACAAAGCATCTCGCATGGCGCCATCGGCTTTTTGAGCAATAATGTGCAAAGCGTCGTCTTCAAATTGTACGCCCTGACTAGCCGCTACTTCCGCCAAATGTTCTTTAGCATCCTTAACGGTAATTCGCTTAAAGTCGAAAATTTGACAACGTGACAAGATGGTCGGAATGATTTTGTGTTTTTCGGTCGTGGCCAAAATGAATATGGCGTGCTTAGGCGGTTCTTCTAAAGTTTTCAAAAACGCATTAAAAGCAGCCGAAGACAACATGTGCACCTCGTCAATGATATACACTTTATATTGTCCGGTTTGTGGCGGAATTCTAACTTGGTCAATCAGGTTTCTGATGTCATCCACGGAATTGTTTGAAGCTGCATCCAATTCGAATACATTAAAAGCAAAATCCTCAAACGGATCGTCATAACCGGGTTGGTTAATTTTTCGGGCCAAAATACGAGCACAAGTCGTTTTTCCTACTCCACGCGGTCCGGTAAACAATAGGGCAGAAGCCAAGTGATTGTTTTCTATGGCGTTGAGTAAAGTATTGGTAATAGCCTGTTGTCCAACCACGTCTTTAAACGTTTGCGGGCGATACTTTCGGGCTGATACTACAAATTGTTCCATAGAAAAATAGTGTTCACAAATATAAAGTAATAATTACGAATTCCAAATTACGAATTAAGATAAATATATCAATTTGTAATTCGTAATTCCTAAGTCGTAATTCTTACCTTTGCCGCGCAGACCGCCTTATCGACTCGTCTTTCGGGACGAGTAGGAAAGTCCGGACACCACAGAGTAGCATAGCGGGTAACGCCCGTCCGTCGTGAGGCGAGGACCAGTGCAACAGAAAGTATGTACAGTTCGGCTGTAGTGAAACCAGGTAAACTCTATGCGGTGAAATTCCAAGTATATCGGCATTTAAGGGCTACTCGTCCGTTGTCGAAGGGTAGGAAGCTCGATCTCGTTGGTAACAACGAGACTAGATAAATGATAAGGTCTCGTCCAAAAGACGAGAACAGAATCCGGCTTATAGGTCTGCTTTTTTTCTTTATTCAATCTTCTTATTTATTACTAACTTTGTTAGAGTGAGATTTTATCAACTCTAAAATTCCAAAGCGTATGAGCGGTCATGTCGTTAAAGTACTCGAAGCCAAATTTATTACTCATGATGTCAAAAAGTTTGTGGTAGAAAAACCCGAAGGCTATCAATTCATACCCGGACAAGCTACAGACGTATCTATCAATCTACCGGCGTGGAAAGACCAATTAAGACCTTTTACGTTTACCAACTTAAGGGAATCGAAATACCTTGAGTTTATGATTAAAATTTACAATGAACAAAATGGAGTTACAAAGGAGTTAGGGCGAACCAATGCCGGTGATGAATTGATACTACACGACGTTTTCGGAGCGATTCAATACAAAGGACCGGGTGTTTTTATTGCGGCTGGTTCCGGAATTACCCCTTTTATTTCCATTTTTCGGGAATTGTATCGGCATAATTTAATCAATGGTAATAGGCTCATTTATGTCAATAAGACTTCCGAAGATATTATTATGGGGCAAGAACTCTTCAAAATGTTGAAGAAAAATTTTGTCAATGTTTTGACTAGGGAAAACACAATAGGATTTGTAGGAAAACGAATAGACCGCAAATTTCTGATTGAAAACATCGTTGATTTCAGTCAGTACTTTTATGTTTGCGGACCGGAAGACTTTGTGCGAGACATCAATAAACACTTAATTGATTTGGGTGCCGATGTTTCTTCCTTGGTTTTTGAGAAGTAAAGACTATTCTTCTTCGGTTTCATCATCCTCCGAATCTTCCTCATCGGTTTCAAATTCGAAGAAACTAAACACCGAACCGCCATAGTTTTTTTGGAGCGAATAATGCGCCATGTGGTCTAATTTGGTGTATTTAGAATGTTCAACAACCAACATACCTTCTACGTCTAACAATTCGTTTTCAAAAATAAGTTCAATGATTTTTTCGAATTCTGTTTGAGACATACCATAAGGCGGATCAGCAAAAATAATGTCGTAGTTTCCGGTATGTTTTTCCAAGAACTTGAACACGTCACTTTTAATAGCGGTAATGTCAAAATCAAATTCCTTAGCGGTTTTTTTGATGAAATTCACACAACCCATATCGCCGTCAACACACAAAATGGGTGAACAACCGCGCGAAGCAAATTCATAACTGATACTTCCGGTACCGGCAAAAAGTTCCAAGACTTTCAGTTCCGTAAAGTTGAAATGATTGTTAAGTACGTTAAATAAGGCTTCCTTACTCATATCGGTCGTAGGACGAACCGGCAAGTTTTTAGGAGGCATTATTCTTCGGCCTTTGTATTTGCCCGAAATGATTCTCATGAGTGCAACAAAATAAAGTGTTCGCGGTTTTCGGTTTCGGTAAAGGCATTTTGCAAATCACTTACGTCAAACAAGGAAACGTTACGCACATATTTATAAGCGATATCGAAAAGCACATCGCCTTCGGTGATTTTACCCAACAATTCCAATTTAAAATGTTCCGGATTCAATTGCAATTGCTCTGCAGTGAATAAAATGTAGTAGATAAAATCTTCGGGTGTTTTATAATCAAAAGTGTTGAAAAGCAACAGCTTTTGGTTTTGCACAATTACAATTTCAAAATGACTGTCACTCACATGCACAAACATCTTACGGTCTTCATTGTTCTTGGAAACTTCGAGTAACTTTTGCACCAAAATACTATGTGCGTGTTTGTAATCAAATGTGCCAAAACGGTCAATAAAATAGTTGTTCATGTTCACATACGGAATGTAAACGTTATTCATTTCGTAGTTGGGCAATTCATCAAAAGCAAAAAAATCGGTTTCAAAAACTTTGGTATTGAATTGCAAATAACTTCCCAAATATTCCTCATCAAACAAAGCTGTCGGCACAAAAGTCGATAAATTATTACTGTGTAAAATTACGATTTCATCATAATCAGCTTTGAGTTCAGGATGTGTTTCAAATGCTTCTCCGAATAAATCTTCAATATTGGAAGTCACGTTAACCTTTCCCATGGTAATGGTTTTCAGTGCCAAAGATTCGTTACTTATTGTATTAAAAGTAGCAAACGACAAACCGTTCAGAGAAACCTGAATGGCTAGTTTTCGATAAGTTTTGTCGATAACGCTGGTGTTTTGGTACATAATGCTTCGGTTGCAACGAACTTGGCAAACTTACAAATTTATACTGAACTTGTTTTAGTATCTATAACATTTTACAAGTAACAGTCTATTTTCTTTTCTCTATTTTCTTTGTTCTAAATCACTATATTTGAAATCCAATTTTTTACCATAATCCCAAATGACTTCCAGCCAGTTTTACAGTCTTTTACGCCAACAGTTTCCTTTTCAGCCGACTGTAAAACAAGATGTTTTTTTTCAGCAAATAGCCCATTTTGTTACCAATAGCAACAAGAATGAATTGTTTGTCTTAAAAGGATACGCCGGAACCGGAAAAACTACAGTCATTTCGGCCATAGTCAATAATTTGGGTGCTGCCAACAGAAAGTATGTGTTGTTAGCACCAACCGGACGTGCGGCCAAAGTGATAGCCAATTATTCCAACAAAGCGGCTTTTACCATTCACAAAAAAATCTATTATCCTAAAAAAGGGAAAAACGGCGGCATGTCTTTTACCTTAAAAGAAAACAAACACACCAATACCATTTTTATAGTCGATGAATCTTCCATGATATCCGATGTGAATACCGAGGCCAAATTGTATGAAAACGGTTCGCTATTAGATGATTTAATGGCCTATGTTTACAACGGTAACAATTGTAAATTGATTCTTTTAGGCGATACGGCGCAGTTGCCGCCGGTGCAATTGGATGTTAGTCCGGCACTCAATACTGATGCGCTTTCCATGCATTACAATAAAGAGGTTTATTCGATAGAATTGGATGAAGTAATGCGTCAGGAAGAAAAGTCGGGGATTTTATTTAACGCGACCGAATTGCGCGAAATTCTTAAAAGCAGTTTTGTGGATACTTTTCAGTTTAACCTGAAAGGGTTTAAAGATATTGTTCGCCTAACCGATGGGTTCGATATACAAGATGCCATTCAAAGTGCGTATAGCAATTACAGTATTGAAGACACTTGTTTTATAGTGCGTTCCAATAAAAGAGCGAACCAATACAACCAGCAAATTAGAACTAAAATTCTTGATAAAGAAAGCGAACTCTCCGTTGGCGATTATTTGATGGTGGTGAAGAACAATTATTTTTGGCTCAAAGAAACCGACGAAGCCGGATTTATAGCCAATGGCGATATTGTTGAAGTATTGGAAATTTTCAACTTCAAAGAGTTGTACGGATTTAAATTCGCCAAAGTCAAACTCAGAATGGTCGATTATCCTAATCAGCGACCTATAGAAACCATAGTATTATTGGACACTATTACCAGCGAATCTCCCTCACTGACTTTTGAAGAAAGCAATAAGTTATACCAAGAAGTCATGAAAGACTACGAAGGTGAAGCCCAATATCGCAAGTTCTTAAAGGTTAAAAACAACGAATATTTCAACGCACTTCAAGTCAAATTCTCTTATGCCATCACTTGCCACAAATCGCAAGGCGGACAATGGAATACGGTATTTATCGAACAACCTTATTTGCCTAACGGGATTGATGTGGATTATGTTCGTTGGTTATACACCGCTGTAACGCGGGCTAAAGACAAATTGTATTTGATTGGGTTTAAAGAAGAGAGTTTTCTGGACAATTAATAATAGAAGATATCATAAGTAGTTTTTTCGATTAGTTTGCCGTTCAAAAAACGGTCTCTTACAATGATATTTCCGTTCTTGTCATAAGTGTTTTTATAGGTAACCGTTTCAATGACGTTGTCGTCATTTTTAACATAAGTCTTTTTAGTCAAGTTGCCTTTCTTGTCAACTTCCAAGGCGAAGTATTCATTTTTATACAGATTATTTATAGGCTGACGGGTGATAAAACCTTTTTTGTTGAAATGTTTTATGCCGATAATTTCCATTCCAAAAGTATCCACCATAGTTCTTGAAGTTAAAATTCCCTTTTTGTAATCGTATGTTATGGTAGTCATTCCTTTTTCTTTACCAAAATAAGAAACTCTTTTTTCAATAGGATTCCTGAATTCATCAAAAAGGAAAGATTTCAAGGAAAAAACTCTTTTGTCATCAAATGATTTTTCTTCAATTCGATTTTTGTTTTCATCATATTTATAAGTTGTAAACGATGTTTTGTTGTTGGAAACGGTTTTTATTTCAACCAATAAACCCTTTTCATATTTGTAATGGTGTTCATTTTGGTCAATTTCAGTTACTGTATTTTCATTGATTACGTTATTATTGGAGTCAAATTTTAATAGCGTGTTTTTGGCTAAAATAACGGTATCTTTTTTAAGGAATTTGTATTCATAGTTTTTGATCTCAATCGATTTGACTTTGCCTACCAGGG
>NZ_CAMLRU010000066.1 GCF_946482535.1 uncultured Flavobacterium sp. | reverse complement strand
ACTTTAGAAGATTTAATAGTGAATCCTTCCAATGTGATTTGGTATGCTTCTCTTGCTGATGCTCAGAATCAGGTAAGTCCTTTAGCTATTACAACAGTACTAACGAATGGCGCAACTTATTATGCAGTTAATGTTTCGTCAGGATGTCCGAGTGCACCTTTCGCGGTTACAGTTACTGTTGCATTAGGTGTTAATGGTTTTGATGAGGCTAATTTTAGAGTATACCCTAATCCAACTTACGGTATGGTTAATATCGCTTACACAGAAAATATTTCTTCTGTAGTATTGATTAATATGTTAGGTCAGATAGTTTTGGAAGAGCAGACAAATTCTAATCAAGTATCTATCGATTTATCGTCATTACCATCAGCAACTTATTTTGTTAAAGTTACTGCAAACGGAAAAGTAAAAGTGATTAAAGTAGTTAAAAGAGAATAGTCGTTAATTCAATTTTGGGTTTTGAAATTAATGAATAAAACCACTAACATTGTTAGTGGTTTTTTTTGTATAATGACTTAAAACTGTTTTTAGATATAGGTAAAAAACCTTTTGATTTTAACATTTATTTTTTTTGTTTTTCCTTTATTTATAAGGCTTTTGAAAGGTAAATGACTTTTAAAATTCATTAAATTAAAAAGTGTTCTTTTTTTTTGTATAGGTATAAATAATAGTTTTACTTCCACAACAACAATTTATTAACCAATTCAAATAATTATGTTTATCAATTACTTTTTGAAAAGTTCATTGTCACATTCTTCGTCTTCAGACGGGAATCACATTGGACTAAAACCAAAATCATTTGGTTTTGTATGGTTGGTTTTGACGCTTCTGTTTTCCATCACCGGAATGCAGGCTCAAACAACCATTATTAATCCGGCAACAGACGGAGGCTTTAATTTGGGGAGCTCATTTGCTGCCAATGGATGGACTGTTGCTAATGAAGGAACTAGTCCTGTAAAATGGGCTGTCGGCACTGCGGCTTCCGGAACTTCTTCTGTTGGGTCTACTACAAATGCTTCGGCAGTAGTGACTTTAACGGCGCCCAATGCAAACATCGTTGCCGGGCAAATTGTGTACGGTTCAGGGATTCCGGTAAATACTTTTGTTTCGAGTATTTCAGGAACTACCTTGACATTGTCACAGAATGCAACGGCTTCTGCTTCGGGAGTTACACTAGGTTTCGGAATGTTTTCCGGAGGAATTAGTGTAGGAACCGTGCAATTAACAACAGCCTCAATTGGGGTCAATACTTATTCATTAACATTAGCGGCAGCTAACCCTAACATTTCAGTTGGGATGGCTATTGCGCCAATAGCTGGTATAATTGGTGCCAATACCTATGTAGCCAGTATCAATGGTACTACATTAGGATTGTCACAGGCAACATTGAATGCAAGTGTGGTTGCAGTTGCTCAAACCTTGACATTTTCGGCCACTTCTTCTGCTATTTCAGGAAATGCAGCTTATGTCTCTAATGATAATGGTTTGACTAACTCTTATGGAGGTTATCCAACCAACAGAACAGTATATTTTTATAAAGATATTACAACAATTCCTTCTGCTGAGAAAGCGATGACGTTAACCTTTGATGTGAAAAGTGCGCCAAACTCGGGTGCAGGATGGCAAGTATGGGTTGCACCGATTTCTCAAACAGTAGTAGGAACAGACACTCAAGTTACTGCTCCAAACAGTTATGGTGTTAACTGGCCTGGTGCTACTTTGATTTCATTTAACGCGAATCAACAAGTTTCAGTAACTAAAACTACTGCTTTTATTCCTAAATCATTCGCAGGAACTTCTTTCCGTTTGATTTTTGTTTGGACAAATGGTACTTCAGCAGGAACTTTACCTCCGGCTGCTATTGACAATATTTCTTTGGTATCAAGAGTACCGGAAGAGATTACTTGTGCACAATCAGGACTTTGGTCTCAAACGGCTACCTGGGATGGCGCTAAAGTGCCTACACCTGCAGACGTAGTGGTAATTGACGGAACTGAAGTAGTTTCTGTTGATTCAAGATACTCAGGTGCTGAAGATTTAATTTTAGCTGGGACTAACTCATTAGTTGTTTTTGCTTTGAGTACAGTGATTGATGAATTTACTATCAGCAATGACTTGAATGTAGCCAATAGTGGTGCCCGTTTTAACCTTCATGATGGTACAAATGGTAAGTCATTAAAGTTAGGACATAACCTTGACGTAGGCGCTAATGCACGTTTTGATGGTAGTTTGGGTTCATCAACTGCTTTCGCAGGAAGATTAACTCTTAACGGGTCGACATTACAAACTATTACTGTAGATCCTGCCGGTTTTATAGGAGGTTCTGCTGCCGGTACTAATGCTTTTGCCAATGTTGCCGGAGTTTTAAATCAGTTAGAAGTTACGAATACTTCTTCTGCTTCTCCTAATATTATTTGGGATGCTAATGGTGTTAGAATTAAATCAGGTTTAGTTTTAACAACAGGAAAAGTAAGCATTGCTACAGGGAAGAGAATTGTTTTAGGTAATTTTAGTAGTTTAAGTAGTATTACTGCTTCGCCCGGGTATGGATTTGTTAGCGGTACGGTATCTAAATGGATGGCGAGTTCTTCTAATAGAGTAATTCAACCGGGTTCAGAATATCCTGGAACTGATGTAAGTTTTAAAACGTTTTGGTATCCTTTTGCCAGCGTTTCAGGACAGAACAGAGCGTTGTATTTTCTAGCGGATGCAAGTCCGTCTGTGGCGGGTGAGGTTGCTATAACTTACACCGATGCTAATACAGCGACGAACAGTCTTTCCATTGCAGATGGTAGTTATACCATCAATACCAGATACGATGGAAATTTTGCATTTTCAACCCCGGATGCTACGGCAACAGGTACCCCGGTAATTTATGCGGCCAATACAACTACGCCAAGTAACAGAGTTGCTTTATATGCCAATGGTGCTTTTGAAGCTTTGGATGGGTCAGCAAGATTGATGTATGCTTCAACGGCTATGCCGGGTTCGCATCAAGAAGGAACAACACAACCTTTTGTGTTCAGAAGTGGCTTGACTATGGCTAACTTGACGGCTGAAGCTATTTACGTTGGAATTGGTAGTGCTTCTGTATTAGATACTGCTACCGCGATTACTTCAGCTGCTTCAGGAGATTGGAACAATACTGCAACCTGGGTTGGTGGTGTAGTTCCTTCATGTAGCTCTGTAGTTACTATTGCTGCAGGACATAATGTTACCGTTACTACTACTGCTAATGCTTCGGGTGTGGTAATTAAAAAAGGCGGGACATTAACTAATAATGCCGGAGCAACCACGATGACTGTTGGTTGTACAAATAATAATGCTGTATTCCAAAACTATGGTACGCACACTATGACTGCAGGTACTTTAAAAGTTAACGGTTCAGTATCCCACAAAGACGGAAGTTTCTTCAATCAAACCGGTGGAGATATTGTTATCGACTCAAATAACAATGGAAATGCTGCTACTTCTGTGGCTTATGGTGGTTCTTCTTGTAAAATTGAAACCTCTAATTTAGCATTAACCGGTGGTAAAATTACTATTGTTGACCCATTGGTAAACGAAAGCACACCTGTTAATATAACAACAGCTGCGAGTTTGAATTTGAATACAGCCGGATCAACAGGTACTTTTAACTGGAATACTACAGGTTCAGCTGCTAGTGGACAAGCAACGATTGTTATGGCTAATCCTAATTATTTTAGTGTTGGTCAATCTATTTCAGGACCTGGTATTCCTGCAGGAACAACTATTTTATCGGTTACTCCGGGATCAATTGGTTTTACGCCACCAACTACTTTGGTATTAAGTAACAACCTTACATCAACTATTGCGACTGCTACTCCATTGACTTTCTCTGCGATGAATAACGGAAATACAGCTGTAGTTCTTGAAGGTAATACCGCTAATTCAAATTTATCAGTAGGACAAGCGGTAACAGGTACCGGAATTCAAGCAGGAACAACAATTTCTTCTATAACTACTACTACTGTTGAAGGAAATCCATATAAAGTAGTACTGTCTTTACCGGTTACCGGTTTGGCTACCTCACCTATAGCAGCCCAGCAAGTAGTATCATTTGCAGCTGTTTCTGTTGGTGGTTCTTCAGTTATTTTGACTGCTGCTAATCCTAATCTTCAAATTGGAATGCCGGTATCCGGAACAGGTTTGCTACCAGGAACTTTTATTGCTGATATCAGTACTTCAGGAACCAAAGTTACTTTCTCAAGTCCTGTTCAACCGGGAGCACCAACACCATTAGTATTTGATGCTTATTATTTCAATACTCAGGCTAGTGGTTCTTTTATTTATGCTTCTCCAAATCATTATGCAGCAGGTTTAAACCACACTTTGCAAATAGGGGATGGTGTTTCTACTGAAAAACCAGCAGTTTTGACTAATGCTTTTAACTGTCAGTTCCAACAATTAGGAGGTTTGTTCTCTATGGGTAACCTTACAGTTGATGCACCAGATGGCGCTAATAGATATATGCAAGTGAGCAGTAATAATGTGAACAACAGTTTCAACATGAACGTTCAAAATGCATTCACAATTACTGCCGGTAGTGTTTTCAAGAAAACCAATGGAAACGCAATAGTTTATGTTGGAGGTAATATCATCAACAACGGATCATTTAACATGCCATGGGGTTCAACGCCTTTGTATTTAGGAAACTTAATTAATGGTGTTGCAACAGCTTCAACTATTCCGCAAACCATTTCGGGAACCGGAACTTTTGCTGCTGATCAGTATGCGCTTACAGGAAATTATGCTGCTGAGATGTCAGTGAATTCAATAACAATAAACAATACAAGTGCCGCCGGAGTAACATTAAGTGTTCCAAACTTTAGAGTTAACAGTGTTACTTTAACCAATGGTATTTTGCATACTTCTGCAGCTTACCCAATCTATTGTGGTTATTCAGATGTTATGAATGCTGCTCTTTTCTCTGGTACTTATAGTGCGACTTCTTCAGGAAGTGATACTACTCACATTGACGGGCCATGTGTTCACGCTAATAAATTTGATGCCGGTATTACTCAATACAGAATGTTCCCTACCGGTAAAAACGGTAAATACATGCCGATCTTGATTGCTTCTACCGGTGGTGTGGAGTTAATGGCTGAGGCTTTTGATACTAACTCAGGTACAGTTAACCCATCGAATGCTTCAGGATTAAGTTCAGCAAGATGGAAAGTAACCAGAGTTGGAACAGCTGGTGGTTTTACAGGATACAATGTAAGAGTAGGAACTAAAAATAATCAGGTTACTGCTTCTAATGTAATCGTACATTCTGCTACTGAAAACGGAACTTATGATGTGGTTTCTACGCCAACTTCGACTACTACTTATGAAGCAGCTTATTTCGGTACTAACGTTCCAACCCTTTATTTGACTACTGCTCAAACAGGCGGTTTCTTAGGGAACTTTGCTTATGCAAGTGGTCCTGCATGTACAGGGACACCGGCACCGGGAGCTACTATTGCCTCGGCTGCTACAGCTTGTTCAGGACAGCCAATTACATTAAGCTTGACCACTCCAACAACTGGAGCTGGCGTGACTTACCAATGGCAAAGTTCAACTGACGCGGGTTCAACATGGGCTGACGTTTCAGGTGCAACAGCCGCTACTTATGTAGCCATTCCTACTGTTGATACTTCATACAGATGTAATGTAACTTGTTCTTCTAGTACAGGTACTTCAACTCCGGTAGCTGTAGCTGTTTCACAATCAGTTGCTGTTGGAACAGGAGATACTATTTGTGTGAATGGTGTAGCTAACTTATCTACATCAGGTAGTTCAATTTTAAATTGGTATGATGCTCCTACAGGAGGAAATTTAGTTGCTACGGGAACTTCTTATAGTCCAAATGTAACGGCAACAACTACTTACTATGTGTCTTCAGCTTCAGCATCATCTGCTTCAGCTAATACTGCTGCATGGGGTGGCGCTTCTGTTTCAAGTGCATTATTTAAAGGTATTGCTTTTGATGTTACTAATAAAATCAAATTAAAAACAGTTACGGTATACCCTAAAAACACTACTGCACGTACACCAATTACTATTGCATTGTATGATGCTACAGGTAATGTTGTAGCGGGTACATCTCCTGTAACTTTTACACCGAATTTAGTAACAGTTGCGATTTCAAGTGCTACCGCTCAAGTGGTGAATCTTGATTACAACATTCCTGTTGGTACAGGTTATAGATTGGTAGTTACCAATGGTTTAGTTGCTACAACGAATACGTTAGGAAATAGTACAGGAGCTATTACTTATCCGGCTACTTCTGGGTCAATTGTGTTAAGAGGAAATGTTTCTGCTCTTAATGATGCAATTAATGTTACTAATAACACTACAAACTGTTTCCATAATTTAACTTTTGATGAAATTTGTGAGTCTACAACCAGAACTCCTGTAATCGCTACAGTAGGTTGTACTAAAAACTTAAAATTATTCATTGAAGGATATTACATTGGTGGTGGTGAAATGACACCTGTTAAGGCAAATGAAGGAGTTGGTACAAGCACAACTGATGTTGATGATGTAACTGTAGAGTTGAGAGATGCTTCAACTTATGCTCTTGTGGCCACTACAAGTGCTGTTTTAAAAACAGACGGTTCAGTTGCGGCTAAATTAGTTGCTCCTGCAGGAAATTATTTCATTGCAGTAAAACACAGAAATACAATTCAAACATGGAGTTCAGCAGCTGAAGCTTTTGGTACTTCTACTGCAACTTATGATTTCTCAACTGCCGCTAACAAAGCGTATGGCGACAATATGAAAAACTTAGGTTCAGGAGTATTTGGTTTCTATTCAGGAGACATTAATCAAGATAATAGTATTGATATTGCTGATTTCCCTGCGTTATTCAGTGATAATGACAATTTTGTTTTCGGATACTATAATACAGATTTGAATGGTGACGGTTCAGTTGATATTGCTGATTTCCCGGTGGTATTCCTTAACACGGACAATTTCATTTACTCCATTAACCCAACCAATTAATATAAATTAAGAAGAAATGAAAATTATACAAAATAATTTAGGCAAGGGCTTATTGCTTCTTTGCTTACTGATGATTTCCTTCACAGGATTTTCTCAAGTTGCCGGGACTCACTTTACTGTGAGTCTGGCAAACGTAACTTCGACTTCCACGACTATGGAATTTGATGTTATGCTTACAGTTGACGGAACTGGAGCTGCGGCTACCGGTGTTAAATTGTCTGCTATGTCGGCAGGTATTAATTACAACACAGCTATTGTAAATGGTGGTACTCTTTCTTGTGCCTACATTGGTGGGAAAAGTACACAACTTTCAGGTTTAATTAATCCTACAGCACCTAGTACTATTACACCAGGTCACATTAGAATCACGGGTTCTCCATTGACTATTGATAATTCATTTGATGTTGTTAACGGCACGTATACTTTAGGTAGATACCGTTTGACAAATACAGTTAGTTGGCCTCAAAATTCCAATGCTCAATTATGGTTGCAACCTAATAACGTTGGTAAAACCAATACCGCTGTTAATGCTTTCCCTTATGGTGTTTCTTCAGGAGCTTCTTATTCTTACAGCACAACAGCTCCGGCTGCTACGCCCGGTGTTAGTTTAGTATACACTCAAGCTAGCTCATTAAGCTATACATTGAATGCTTTTTGTGGTATAACTTCTCAGCCTTCTAATCCAACTATTTGTAAAGCGGTAGGAGGAACTGCATCAGTTTCTGTAGTGGCTGTTGGAACTTCAGGGGCTTCTTATCAGTGGTATACTCAAACGCCAACAGGAACTACTTGGACGGCAATTACTGATAACGCTAACTATGTTGGTGCTACAACAAGTTCATTGGCTATTACAAGAACAACTGCTACAGTTCCGGCAACTGGAACAAAATATAGAGTTGTTATCAATGGTGGCGTTTGTAGTGACGTAACATCTGATACTGCTACTTTACAAGAACAAACAGTCTTGTCTAAAGCGGCTGCCATAACAGCTAAATCTTCGTTAAATGCTACTTTATCACCGGCTAATACTACTTGTCAAGGCACTACTGTTAATTTAACATTGGCTGCCGGAAGTATCGGTAATATTCAGTGGCAATCTTCAACAGATGGAATTAATTATACAAACGTTGGTGGTGTTGTAACTCAATCAGCTTTGTCTGCTCTTAATCCTGCACTAACACTTAGTACCGGAGTTTTAACTCAAGATACTTGGTTTAGAGTGGTTGCTTCTAATGGTGTTTGTAATTCTGTTAATGGTACAGCTCTTAAAATTATAGTAAGTTCTCCGGCTGTTGCAGGAACTATCACAGGAGGAGATGTAACAGTTTGTGCTTATTTGTCTTCAGGAACACCTATGGATACCGCAGGAAACTTAATCACTTTACCATACACAAATAGTACTACTATGACTATCAATGGTAATAATGGTACAGTGCTTTGGCAAAAATCGACCAATTATAATACTGCCACTCCGGTATGGTCATCTGTAACAACAGGAATTGTTGATAATCAACTTACAGTTACTAATTTAATAGCTGACACTTGGTACAGAGCAATTATCACTAATGGAGCTTGTAAAGCTACAACTGCAGTGACAAAAATTACAGTTAATAAAGCTGCAAAAGCCGGAGTTGTAACAGCAACTACTAATAGTGTGGTTACTACTAGTGTTTGTACAGGAGGTGATATTACCTTTACTTCTGCTGCTTACACAGGTACTTCAAACCAATGGGAGGTTTCAACTACTTCTGCTACAGAAGGGTTTACTCCTGTAAGTGGTCAAAACGGTCTTGTGTTTACTATGAATGATGTAGCTTATGCTCCGCTTTCTAAGTTTTATGTTAGAAATGTTGTTTATAGTGGTTCTTGTACTATGGCAAGAAGTGCTGTAAAAACTATCACAGTTAATCCTCTTTCTGTTGCAGGAACTGTTACCGGAGGCGGAACCGTTTGTGCTAATGGTGGAGGTACTGTAAAAGTAACAGGTAATGTAGGGAAAATACAATGGGAATATTCTACAGATGGTATTACTTATTTAGCAGTGCCTTACTGGAAAACAGTTGCATTTGTACCAACTTATTTTAACCCGAGCAATACAACTGAATTCAGCACTGCTGCTTCAACTGGTATAGCTGCAACTTATGTGTTTACCGGTTTAACTTCAAATGTATATTTTAGAGCAAAAATAACTAGTGGTGCTTGTTCTTCTGTAAACACTAATGCAGTTTACTATCAAATCGGAACAGAAGCTGCTGCCGGAACAATTACTGCCGGAAGCTCAACTATTTGTCCGACAACGGGAACTACTTTATCATTATCAGGTGCAGTGGGAACTATTACTTGGCAAAAATCAACCAATTGGGCTGCTGCTACACCGACTTGGACATCAATAGCCAATTCAAATGTTACGTCGTTGCCAACCGGTAATCTTTCAGTTTCTACTGCATACAGAACATCAGTTACTATCGGAAGTTGTTCTACTGTGACTAGCGAGATTGCTGTTGTTAGCGTAGTTGCTAAACCAATTGTAAAGGCTATAACGGCAAGTGTTACTTCACCAACGGGAGGTGCAACTACACCATTATGTACTACTGATACAAATAAAACATTGACTATCGGAGCCGGTTATTCAGGAGATATTCAATGGCAAACCTCTACAACTTCTACAACTACCGGATTCACTAATATTTCAGGAGCAACCAGCGATACTTACAATATTGCTAATCCTGCAGTAGGAGTTAATTATTACAGAGCTTCTTTCACAAACAGTTGTGGTGTAGTTTTATATAGCGGAGTAGTAACAGTTTATTACCAAGCTTGTAAAAATACTGTAGCTGAAGAAGGAATTGTAAAAGCTCCTTTTGCGGTTGTTGCTTATCCAAATCCTTACAGTGAAAACTTTAATTTGAGTTTGACCAATGCAAGTGCAGAAAAAGTAAGTATTAGTGTGTATGATATGACCGGAAAATTAGTTGAACAACGTGAAGTTAGCGCTTCTAATATCGCTGAACAACAAGTTGGAGATCGCTATCCGTCAGGAATTTACAATGTAATTGTATCACAAGGATCACAAGTTCAATCTGTCCGTGTGGTAAAAAGATAGTAGGTTTAACCGAGTATTTTTTTTAATTAAAAATCCTTCTCGATTTTCGGGAAGGATTTTTTTATGAGGTCACTTTTATGATTGAAATTGAAGCCAGACCCATTTTAACAGATTAAAACCGTGTATTTGTTTTTAATATTATATATATTTGCTTTTAACTTTGTGTTAAATCTTTAACAGTGTCTCCAGTAAAACCATGAAATATCTCACTAAAATAAATAGGTTGTTTTATTTTATTTTATTTCTTGGATGCTGCCATTTAAGTAGCAACGCCCAAACTTTTCTTAACAAGCATTATTTGTCGGATGACGTTGAAAACTTAATTTACTCTAATCCGGATCAGGCTTTAAAAATTGCGCAATATTTATTGAGTAAGACCAATACGAGTAACAAAGAAAAAGCTAGAGTTAATTATTTAATTTCAAAATCTTATTGGGTCAAAGGAGATTTTAGTAGTGCTTTGAATTTTTTATATGAAGAAAAAAATTACGAAGACTATCTGACAGAGATTCAAAAAGTTGATATCCAAGTCAGTAAAGTTGCCTTGTTGAGAGAATTATCACTTGATAAACAAGCCAAAAGAATTTTAAATCAATTAGACGGAATAGCCAAAAACACCAGTGATACTAAGCTTAAATCTTACATCGAGACTTGTGTAAGTTTAGAGAACTCTAAATTTTTAGGCAAAGAAAATAAAAATGAGCAAGGGGTAAAATCACTTGAAAATCTTGCCGCTACTAAACAAAACATTCTTAAGGAATTTAAAGGATTACATCTTTATCACATTATAGCTTTAGGGCAGTTGTTTTTAAATCAAAAAGAGTTAGGAAAAGCTCAAGAACAATTTGAAAATGCCATATCGGTTATCAATAAACTTAATGAAGATAATACCTACACGAAAATTGATGCGCTCTACGGTCTAGCAGAGATTGCCCTTTCAAAAAATGATCACCAAAAAGCGGTAACTTTATTGGAAGAAGCTTTGCAATATGCCAAAAAATTTAACAATCTTTTTTTGCAAGTTAAAATAACAGAGCAACTCAGCAATAGTTATTTGGCTTTGAATGATATTGCCAATTACAAATCGGCCAATATGTTGTTTTTTGAATTGCAACCAGATACCGAAGCTCAAGAGCAAGAAGCGATTAATACTGCTTACAATTTAATTTCTGACGAGTACACCGAAGAACATTCAAAAGATAAAGCTCATTATGTTAATATTTTATACATAGTCTCCGGATTATTTTTAATTGCACTCCTGTTTGCAGTGTTTTTTTGGCAAAAGTTGTTACAGCGAAAAAGAGGATTAGATGAAATAGTAAGTTATATAGAAATCACCAGAAGTAATCTGTTAAGCAGTTTCAGTCCGGCAGATAAAAAACAAGAGCCTAAAAAGAATGTCATACTCAAAGAAACCGAAGAACAAATTTTAACCAAATTAAAAAGATTTGAAAGCTCTAAGCGCTTTATCAATAAAGATATTTCTCTGGCAGTTCTAGCCGGTCAGTTGGATTCAAATACCAAGTATTTATCGGAAATTATAAATACCCATTACAATGTCAACTTTAACACCTATATCAATAAACTCAGAATTAATTATATTATCGAGAAGCTAAAAACAGATCCGAACTATATTAATTATAAGATCAGCTATTTGGCTGAAAACTGCGGGTTTTCTTCACACAGTAGTTTTGCTACTGTTTTTAAATCCATAACAGGTATCTCACCGGTTAAATTTATAGAGTTATTGAATCAGGAAAAAGAGAACAACCTTTTAGACGAATAAATGAGTATCATAAGAAGTAAATACAGTTTATGTTTATCGATTATCAGTTTATTGATGATTGATTTGGTGTATGCACAAAACACCAAGAAGATGGACAGTATTCTTAAAGTAGCTTCTAATGAAATTTATATTAATCCGGATAATGTTATCAAGATTGGTCAGGATTTTGTCAAGAATTCAGAAGATAATATCGAGTATACAATAAAAGGCTACAAACTCATATCCGATGCCTATTCCTCCAAAAGAGATTACAAAAAATCATTAGAGTATCTCATCAAGGCCTCTGAGCTATTGGATGAAACCAATGACAAATTGCTTAAAATTAATATCATTAATAAAACCGGAATTCAGTACCACCAACTTAAAGTATACGACAAAGCCATACAGTATTTGGATCAGGCAGAGCAACTCATAGCTGAGTATCCGGTTAAAGATTCAATTCATGTTGAGTTGGGTAAAAATTACATGATAAGGGGATTTATTTATAAAGAAAAATTGAGCTGTGCTATTGCTATTGTATTCATTGATAGGGGAATTGCCGAATTTAAAAAAGTGGATAAGATTGAGTCAGCCAGTAAAATAAGTATAGCCGTCTACAACAAAGGAAACTGTTATTTGCTTCTGAATAACAACAAGTTGGCACTAGAAAATTTCAAAGAATCCGCCCTTTTGGCCAAAGAAGTAAATGCTAAGAGTTTAGAAGCATTTGCTTTGAAAGGTTCCGCCAAAGTATATACTTTAGAGGGAAAATATAAGGAGGCGATTAACGCCTTAAACGAAGCGTTGAACTTGGCTTCAGAGGTGAATGATTTGATTTTAAATCAGGAGATATATAAGGGCTTAGCCGAAAATTATTTAGCGGTTAATGACTGGAATCAATTTAAAATCAATCAGCTGAAATTCATCGAAGTTCAAAAATTAATCAAAGACGGAGAGCGTGTTTCCGTAAGTGAATCACTCGGTGTAAAAGAAGCCGAGTTTACCTCAAAACGATCTGAATTGGCTAATAAATTTTACTATTTGTTACTGGCTTTATTCTTGATTTTAATCTTAATTGTGCTGTTTTTCTACGTAATAATTAAGCGAAAAAACAAAGAAATTGAAGCTACAAAAAAGCAAATTTATATTTTGCAAAATAAGAATGCCAAAGAGGCTTAAGCCCTAATTTTCCTCCTAAATTTACTCCAAATCCCCTCATTATACTTTATAAATTCAGT
>NZ_CAMLRU010000065.1 GCF_946482535.1 uncultured Flavobacterium sp. | reverse complement strand
AAGTAGAATAATAAGGCTTTCAAAACGGCCACTATAAAACCTAAACAGAGTTGGGTTAGGAAAAAACCGTAGTCATATTGGTACAATTCACTTAGTTTAAAATAATCGGCGGCCAACGGATTAAAGGCCACAGTAAATACAGCATTGAACAAAAAACTACCGGCTTCAACACATAAGCCAATAAAAATTATCCATGACAATACATGTAAAATTTGAAGCATCATTTTAGTAGTGATTCTGATTTCCATTTTTTTTTAGATTTTGAATTACGAGTCAAAAATAATAAAAATTTATTGATAAACAATAAATAATAGTTTTTTTTCAAAAAAAGTTTAAATTAGTGATTATAAAAAAAACCTCAAAGTAAACACTTTGAGGTTTTCTGTTTTTAAATGGAATAATCTAATTCTTCAAATATTTTTCCAAGAATTGGTCTTGTTCCCAAAGCAAGTGTAAAATATTGTCTTTGGCAGCGTAGCCATGACTTTCTTTAGGTAATAAAACTAATCGAACCGGTGCGCCCAAATTTTTCAACGCTTGGAAATAACGCTCCGATTGTAAGGTAAACGTTCCCGGATTGTTGTCGGCATCACCGTGAACTAACAATAAAGGCGTTTTCATTTTATCGGCGTTCATAAAAGGCGACATGCCATTGTAAATTTCAGGTACGTCCCAGTAATTGCGTTGCTCACTTTGGAAACCGAATGGCGTCAAAGTTCTGTTGTAAGCACCGCTTCGAGCAATACCGCAAGCGAATAAATTAGAGTGCGTTAATAAATTAGCCGTCATGAAAGCACCATAAGAGTGTCCGCCTATGGCAACTTTTTTACGATTGATATAACCCAAATTATCTACCGCATCAATAGCAGCTTCGGCATTGGCAATCAACTGTGGCATAAAAGTATCGTTAGGCTCGGTTTTGCCTTCTCCGATAATAGGGAAAGAAGCGTCATCTAACACCGCATAGCCTTTGGTTACCCAATACACAAACGAACCATAGTTAGGAAAAGTAAACTCGTTAGGGTTTTTGTTGCTTTGTCCGGCGCTGTTTTTGTCTTTGAATTCTTCAGGATAAGCCCAAATCAACAAAGGCAATTTTTCGGTTTTCTTAGTTCGGTCGTAACCGGCCGGTAAATAGAGCGTTCCCGATAATTCAACACCGTCTTTTCTTTTGTATTTGATGACTTCTTTGTAGACGTTTTTAATGCTTTCAAACGGGTTTTTGAAGTTGGTTATTTGGGTCAATTTACCCGATTTGATGTTGCGGAAATAGTAATTCGGGAAGTCGTTTTTCGATTGGATTTGTACCAAAACATCCCCTTTTTTGAAATCTTCAATCGATTGTAAATCTTCTTTTTTGTCTTTCATTTTAGACGTGTACAATCGTTTGGTTTTTTGGGTAGCCAAATTGAATTCGTCTATAAAAGGAAACTGACCTTCTTTGGTAAATCCATCGCCAATTAAGTAAGCGTTGTTGTTTTCGATAGCCAAAACGTAACGGTTGTATTGGTTTCTTTTGGTTTCAAAATTCCCCGGATCGCTGTAAATGTCTTGCGAATTTCGGTCCCAAATGATTTTAGGAGCTTGATTCGGATTGGAAGGATTGAACAAATATACTTTTTGGTTTCGGGTATCGTACCAATCATCATAAGCAATGGCGGTATTTTCGTTGCCCCAAATAATACCGCTGAAACGTTGTTGGGTTTTTAAAACCGATTTAGCTTCTGCTGAAAATGGCGCGTCCCAAGAGAAAACTTCATCTCTGAAATCTACTTTATTCGCTTGATCACCTTCGTCTAAGGCTACAACATAAGAAAGCGTTGCCGGTTTGTCTGCTCGCCAATTCATACTTCTTTTGCCTTTTCTTACAGAAGAAAAACCTTTGGGCATTACTTCGGTCAATGGTACTTCGTTGACTACTTTAATTTCTTTTCCATTCAAATCATAAACCACCGATTTTTGAGGGAAACGACTTAGCGGCACAATATAAGAATACGGCTTTTGAATCGTAGTCAGCATTAAATAATTCCCATCCGGTGAGAAACTTTCTCCGGCATAAATGTCGGCCGATTTGAATAATTCGGTTTTTCCGGATAAGGAAACTTTGTATAACTCTGAAGTTACTAATGCATCGAAATTAGCTTCATCCGTCTTGTTTTTCAACAAATCCTGGTAAGTTCTGTTTTGCGACTTCGAACCGTCGCTGGTGGAAACCGTTGGACCTTTCGGTAAATCTTTCTTGCTGTCAATTAATACCGAACGATTTTTGGGTAGCATTTTTACCAATAGCGTTTCATTATCTTTCATCCAGCTGTACGGACTTCCCAAATTAGCGTTCAAATTAGCCTCTGTTACTTTTTTGGCGGAAGCCGAAACGACATCAATTACCCAAAGTTCAACACCGGTGTTGGTGGTGTTGGTGAAACCGATTTTCTTTTCGTTTTGTGACCAAGAAATATTGGTAATTCGAGCATTTTGCGGTAAGCCTGAAACTTGAGTTTCGACTTTATCACTAACTTTTCTCAGTTTTAAATTATTAACATAAGTCACCGTACTCGAGATATTGGTAATAGGATTGATACGCAAACCGCCCAAACGCATTTCTTCTTGGTTTAAGTCGTCTAGGGTTTTGTAGGTGTTTCGAAAACTTAACAGCATGTATTCTTTTTTAGAATCCATACTCACCGATGGCGAACGTTCATAATCGGCCAAAGCCAATATTTCGGCAGAGGGTTTTTGGAAATTCAGATTTTCTTGAGCTAAGGCAGAAAAACCTAATCCGACTAATAATAGAAAGGTAAATCGTAATTTCATATGCAGTTATTTTGGTTAAAAAAAGTTTGTCTAAATTAAGGTATTCAGGTTACAATAAATAACAAGATTTTGTTAAAGTTACCGACAGCAATTCGGCTTTTAGCAAGGTTGTTTTTTGCCGATATCTAAAATAGAACCTAAAAATAGCTTTTAGAAATATAAGATTGTTAAATTTGCTATTCTCATTTTAGTAAATAAGCAAATACTATGTACCACTCCAAAATAACAGGTTTAGGTTTTTATGTGCCCGATAATGTTGTGACCAATGATGATTTGGCCAAAATTATGGATACCAATGACGAATGGATTCAAGAAAGAACCGGCATCAAAGAAAGAAGACACATTAAAAGAGGCGAAGATACTACGACTTCTATGGGCGTAAAAGCAGCCAAAGTAGCCATTGAACGTTCAGGCGTTAGCCATGATGAAATTGATTTTATAGTTTTTGCCACCATTTCTCCCGATTATTATTTTCCCGGACCGGGCGTGGCTTTACAAAAAGAATTGGGTTTAAAAACCATTGGCGCTTTAGACATTCGAAACCAATGTTCGGGGTTTGTTTATGCACTTTCGGTGGCCGACCAATACATCAAAACCGGGATGTACAAAAACATCTTGGTGGTGGCTTCTGAAGTCCAATCTTTAGGGTTGGATATGACTGATAGAGGCAGAGGTGTTTCGGTGATTTTTGGCGATGGCGCCGGCGCGGCAATGGTTAGCCGTGAAGCAGATTTGACCAAAGGAATCCTATCGACACATTTACATTCGGAAGGTGAATATGCCAAAGAATTAGCGGTTTTAGCTCCGGGTATGGGCGGAAGATGGGTGACCGATATCATAGCCGATAACAATCCGGATGACGAAAGTTATTTTCCTTATATGAATGGACAATTTGTGTTTAAGAATGCAGTAGTTCGTTTTAGCGAGGTGATTAACGAAGGTTTGCAAGCCAATAATTTGCAAGTGTCGGATATCGATTTACTAATTCCGCATCAGGCGAATTTGAGAATTTCACAGTTTATTCAGCAGAAGTTTAAATTAAGTGATGACCAAGTCTTCAACAATATTCAAAAATACGGTAACACTACTGCGGCTTCCATTCCGATTGCTTTGACCGAAGCTTGGGAACAAGGCAAAATCAAAGAAGGAGACACACTGGTTTTAGCCGCTTTCGGTAGTGGTTTTACTTGGGCGAGTGCCATCATAAAGTGGTAAACTTTGTCCTCAATAAATAAAAAAAGCCAAACATTACGTTTGGCTTTTTCATTAACAACTATTCAAATAATTCTGTGATAATTATAAAAGGCCACCACTACCTTGTGTTTCATTTTGATCTCTTTGTTTGCGTTGCATTGCACTGTTTTTACCACCGCCAAACATATAATTGAATCCTATGTAGAAAGTTTGGCTTTCCCAGTAGAAGGCGCCGGTTTGACGGTATGGAATGTTTCCGTCAAAGCCAAAATTCATGGTTTCAAAAACGTCATTTATTCTGGCAGTAATACTTCCTTTTCCTTTTAAAACGGTGTAAGTGGAGCCAATATCCATTCTGTACATTGGTCTTCTTTCAAACTGCAGTCCTAAATCTTTTCCTCGGTACATGGCAAATAAGTTGAATCTCAATTTTTTGGTAGCCACAAAGTTGTTGTTCATTCTGGCGTTGAAAATCACTACATCGGCTTCGGCTCTTTCTTGTTCTTGGGTATTGGCATTTTGAACGGTACCTCTGACGGTTTTGAAATAAGCATCACTACTGGCATTTACTGACCACCAAGTTGTTAATTTTAAATTGGCCGATACTTCTGCACCAAGAGCGCTGTTGTCATCAAAATTGTCGTAAGAAATAATGTCTTGATTCAGGTTATCCGGATTCTTATAAATGATTCTGCCGATTTCATCATTGATTTGTCTGTAAAAAACTCCCGAAGTTATCGAACCGATTTTAGTAGTTCTGGTATAGTTTACTTCGAACGAGTTGGTGAATTGCGGTTCCAATGAAGGGTTTCCTCTGGATTCAACCAATGGTGTTGTCCATTCTCTGATTGGGCTTATTTGGCCAATGCTTGGTCGGTCAACGCGTCTTGAAAAATTAAAATTGAAAGAATCTTTATCGCTGGCTTTGTAATTGAAAAATAAGGAAGGATAAACTGCAAAAATATCATCTTCTATGGTGCTTTGATCGTCAATATTTTCTGTTGGCGTAGAAGAGGTCACTACGTTGGCAAAATCACCGTCAATTTCATATTGTTCTAAACGAACACCGGCTTGAACACTCCATTTTTTCCATTGCTTTCCGATATTGGTATAAAAGGAGTGAATGTTTCGGGTGAATTCAAAATTGGAGTTGCCTTGTCTGTTGTAAGATTCCGAAGGTTCGCTGATGGTTTCATCAAAATCATTGGTGATTTTTTGAATACGGGTTTCAGCACCAATTTCCAATTTAACGGTTTCGGATAACGGATTGACATAGTCTATATTAACTTGTAAATAATCGGTGTCGCGCTCAATATCGTTGTTGGTGAATCTGGTTGAGGTTGGGTTGGCTTGTGTAAACTCATAGTCGGTATTTTCCGGGTTTTTCGTATTAGAAAAGTTAGCTTGAAAATCAAAAGTTTCCCCTTTTTTATCAAAATCATGTTTATAAGCCAAATCATAGGTTTGGGTGTAATTTTCCGTATCAGAATCAGAAGTTTGTCTCGAATCTCTTAACAAGGCACTGTTGTAATCTGCGTTAGTAAAACCGGTACCGCCACCATTTACAATATTTTGATTAGTGTAAAAGGAAAGGCTGTTTTTTTCATTGATATAATAATCCATTCCCAATTTAACCAAATGAGAAGTATTCAAATTGGATCCGCCAAATTCTTGTCTGTTTTCGAAAAGTGGTCTGTAACTGTTTATGTAGCCGTTATTTTCATTTTGGCCGTGGTTGAACCCATAGTTGGTATAGAAGTTTACTTTACCAACTTTATAGTTGAGATTCAAAGCCGAATTGACTTTAGGTGTAACCCCAAAAGTAACGCCGGAATTGATGCTTCCGTTAAAACCTTCTTGTGAATTTTTGTGTAAAATAATATTGATGATACCACTCATTCCTTCCGGATTGTATTTGGCCGAAGGATTGGTAATCAGCTCAATTTGTTTGATGGAAGAGGACGGAATTTGTTGCAATAATTGAGCGGCGTCAATATTAGAAGGCTTACCGTCAATCAAAACGCGAACATTAGAATTTCCTCTTAAACTCAGCTCTTTGGTTTGAGGATCAACACTAACCGTCGGAATATTATTCATGATTTCAGAAGCCGTATTCCCGGAAGCAATTAAATCTTTGCCAACGTTAACAACTTTACGGTCAATTTTTTGCTCAATGGTGGAGCGTTCTTTTACAATTTCAACTCCGGTCAACTGTACCGCTTCTTCTTCTATGGCGATGGTACTCAAATTGACGTTTTTGTTGCTTTCAGACAAAGTAACTTCTTGGGTTATTTTTTTGTAGCCGATAAATTGTACTTCTACTGTGTACTTTTTCAGTGGCAAGTTTTTAATGGAGAAATTGCCGTTTTCTTGGGTAATGCCTCCGGTTATAATTTTTGTGTCTTCCAAAACAGAAACATTGACATAAGGAATGGGTTGTTTGCTGTTTTTGTCTATCACTTTACCGGTTATCACTCCGGTATTTGCGGTGCCTTGCGCCATTAAAATCGAAAAATTACTGACTGCCAGGAGGAATAATAATTTAAATTTCATTTTGTTTTTGTAGCTTTTTTTATGTTGAGTCAGCCGAAGATTAGCCTCTTCAAAACCTTCAACAATTGTTAATTCAATCGACAAAGTAGACTGTTAAAAAGATTAATTGTTACACTTAAAAACAAAAAACTCTCAAAATATTTTGAGAGTTTTTCAAGGGTATATAGTTTTTGGGATTAACGTTTCATGGCAAAATGAGCTCTAAATTCCTGACTTACCTGATTTTCATCAGTATAATTTACGGCAAACCAATAATCATCGGAAGGCATCATGTTACCGTTGTAGGTGCCATCCCAACCATTACCGTTTGGTTTAATTTGGGTAAGTACCTTTCCATATCGATCAAAAATTGTAATCACAGCGCTGGGTTGGTTAGATAAATTAGTAATGTTCCAAGTATCGTGGTATCCGTCACCGTTAGGGGTAAAATATTTGGGATAGTTGATGACTACTACTTGTATGGTAGTTGAACCACAGCCGTTTTTGTCTCTCACGGTAACGTGGTGAACCCCCGACATAACATCAGAAAAAATCGGACTGTCTTGGAACGGACCATTGTCTAATTGGTACTCAAAATTATTCCCTTGACCGGTTGCCGTAACGATAATAGACTGTGAGTCGGCAAAGTCTTCTTCTACCTCATAGGTTACAACAGCAGGTTCTGATGGACTTACAGTAACACTAACCGGTTCGGAGCTACAGCCTGTAGCTGTTCTGGTCGCGATTAAAGTATAAACTCCTGGCAAAACGGCAGTATAATTATGTCCGGTACCTACAGTTAATCCGTCCTCATTGGTCCAGATAAAACTGTGGGTAGCCGAACTTAATCCACTTTGAATGGTGTAGGCATTCAAAAGTGTTTGTGTTTCACTGTCAAAACAGATAATGCCGTTTGCCGGAGTTGGTTCTGGTAAAGTATTTACTATTATAATTAAAGGTTTTATATCAAAGCAACTAGAGGTTAAATTATTATTCACTCTGACAAAAACGGTAGCAAGTGTAGTAACATTAATAGCATTTGATTGACTCAAAGCATCTGCCATTGTAGCATAATAAGCAATTGAAAATTCACTACCTGTTTGTGTTCCTAAAATAGTGGTTGACAAAGCGTTTAAGTCAAAAGCGGTTACTCCGTCATTGGTTCCGTCTTCATCGCAAACGGTTCTTTGACTGATTGGAGCTGTATTGGCAACAGGTGTGTCAATTATGGTCACTGTAAACGAACTTTCATCGGAACATCTCGGTAAGAATGGTGATAAGGCATAAACGTATATCGTTTGTGAGCTTGAGATTGTTGCTCCGGCATTTAGCGGTAATCCGGTTCCGTTAGGTCCGGTAAAGTATTGTCCAATGGTAAGGTTTGGCAAAATGTAGTTTTCACAAGTAGTAACATTCGGCAAAGCATCAACATTGAAAATAGTGATGTTAAAGCTAATTTCACTGGAACAATCCGGAGTGGTATTGGTATTGGCAAAAACATAAATGGTTTGATCATCGGTAATGCTGTCTCCGGCGTGTAGCATTGTGCCTGTTCCACCGGTTGCAGTGTAATAGTTTCCAATAGTTAAAGGTTGTAAAGTATAAGAATTACAGGCAAATACATTAGCCATTGCCGGTATTACCGGAGTGTTGTTGATGGTCACTGTAAAAGAAGTTTGATCCATACAAGAGAACGATGTTCGGATTAAAGATTCCTTAAAAATATAAATGGTTTGGCTGCTCGTGATAACTGTTCCGGGTAAAATTTCTACACCGGTTCCGCTTGGACCACCGGATTGGGTGAAGTATTTATTATTTGCGGTTAAAGCAGGCAGGACATAATTGTCACAAGCAGTAACATCAGTCATGACATCAGCCGAAGTCGAGAAGATATTGATTTGAAAACTATTTTCTGCAGTACAAGCCGGTGTTGTTCCGGAAACGGCATAGATATAAATTCTTTGCGAACTGGTTATCACTGTACCGGCAGTTAGCATGGTCCCGGTGCCGTTAGGTCCGGTAAAATAATTGCCTACTTGTAATTCAGTTAAAACATATTGGTCACAAATATCAATATCAGCTCTTGAACTGATAGCCGGCAAAGGTAAGATGGTAACTGTAAAGCTTGATTGATTAAAACAACTACTATCGAGTCTTTTAAAAATATATATGGTTTGGGTAGAAAGAATAACATCGCCCGGATATAACATGATTCCTGTTCCTCCTGTTTCAGTGTAGTATTCTCCATTTGTAAGGGAAGGCAAAGTATAACTCTCACAAACAGATACATCACTTAAAGTATCTATCTGAGGTTGTGAAATGCTTAATGTAAAAAACAAGTTATCGGTACAATTCGGGCCGCCACTGGTTGTTTGTGCATAAATGTAAACAGTACTATTAGTATTGATTACAGTGCCTGCCGGAATTTGTTGCCCGCTACCCATAGGTCCGGTGAAATAATTACCAACTGGAAGTTCGGGTAAGGTATATCCGTTACACTGTACTATATTTTCAGGTTGAGGGAAACCTATAAACACTTCAAAACTGTCTTCATCACTACAAGGAGTACTACCGTTGGTTGTGGCATAAACATATATGGTTTGACTGCTGGTTATTGCGGTGCCAGATGCAAGTTGATTTCCCATTCCGCCCGGAGCGGTATAATAATTTCCTATTGAAAGCGCCGGTAAAATATAGGATGAACATTCAAAAACATTCGCTCTGTCTCCAACTTCAATGGTAGGTAATATAGTAACCAAAAAACTGGCATCTACAATACAAACAGGTTCAATTTCAGTAACAAAATAGTAGTAGACTGTTTGGCTGGAAGAAATTACAGTGCCAGCAGGGATTACAGTGCCGCCGGCATTTGGACCTGTATAATACGCTCCATAATTTAACGAAGGTATGGTGTAACTTCCACAACTTGTTACATCTTCAGGTTCTAAATCGGAAGTGTCTATGATGGTAACAGTAAATGAAGAGTTAGCACCACATGTTCCGGGACCATTAGGCTGGTTGAATATGAATATTGTTTGGGTTTCTAAGATTACATCTCCGGCAAATAAAGGTGTTCCGCCTCCGTTTGTTGCCGTAAAATAGTTTCCGTTTACTAAAGGTTGTAGTGTATAACTAGAACATACCAAAACATTTTCCAATTCATCTACTAATGGCATAGGATGTACAATTAATTCAAAACTGGTTATGCTAAAACAACTAGGGTCGGTATTGTTGTAAAGTCTCACATAAATAGTTTGACCCGAAGATGAAAAACTACCTGCACCGGTTATTGGGTGAATACTATTAGTAGCATCGTTTAGCGAAGTGTAGTATCGTATGGCGTAAGTTGAACCGGATAGTCCGTTTAATATCGTAGCATTCTGTGAGGTTAAATCGAATAAGGCATTATTTTGTGTTGAAGATTCGGCACACATAATCAAATTCTGTGGTTGTACGGCTGTCGGCGGTGGAACAACCAAGAGTTGAAATGATTTTACACGGAAACAACCATTAGGCAATTGAATTCTAACATAAATAACTTGTCCTGAAGCACTGTCGTATTGAAGAGGCAGCGGATTGATATTATTGTCAGCATCGTTTTGTGATCCATGGTAAGTTACAACAGTCGATGGATCTAATCCTTGTTTGACTCTGTTGGTGTTTAAATCCAAGTTGTAAGTATAAGTTGTTGCTCCGGTATTACACTTAGATAAATTAATTGGGTTTGGAGAGGTTATCTGTGGCAGATATTCTACATTTATAAAGTCGGTTACAGGCTGACAAGTATTGGCAATATTTGTATAAGTTACACTATAAGTTCCCGGTTGGTTAATCGTTAAAGAAGGTCCGTTTTCTCCAATAAGGTCAATGCCGTTTCTCTTCCAAGAAAAAGTATATGCTGACGCACTTAAACCGGTATTTAAAGTGTAAGTTGAACCAAAGCACAAAGCTGTATTTGTACTTGTTGTCAAATCTAATCCCAATACGTCTTGACCTATATTAAAACTGTCAGAAGAGATAAAAATGGCAGAATCTGATTGCGGATCTAATCTGTCGGCTACAACTAATTTGATGTGATAAGGAACACCCGGACTTAAAACGGAAGCTGCAGTCAATAAAGTAGTTTGACCATTAAAGTTGATAGCAGCGTTGGCGGCATTCGAACCTCCGTTAAAGCGTCCGAAAAATTGCGGGTTGACCGATGAACAAGAGGAATTGTATAAAAAGTCTCTAATAGTTACCACAGAAATAGGATTGGTAGTATTGGGCACAACGGCTAAATTGGTTGTGACTCCGGTATTCAAATTGGTAAGTAAAAAAGCAAAAGCATCAGAATATTGACATTGAAAATTACCGTACTCTTCTGAGGCAAAGATAAAATCAAAACTAAAGTTCGGCGAAATAGGAGTAAAGTCAAATTCTAAAACGGTAGCATTCTTCGAAACCATGCTGATACCGGCCGCAGCCAAAGTGCCTTCCAAAGAAGCGTCTCCCGGCCATGTAGCCGAACCATCATTCAAAATAGCAGTATTCGGTCCCGAAGCACTTAGGGCATTTCCGGTGCTCAAAACTACACCGCTTTGCATCGGAAAGTTTGCATTTGTGTTTTGAAAATAACCAATTCCGTTTGATGAACCAAAGTTGGTTCCCGTGCTCCAAGCAATATTGGTTGCCAATACACAGGTGGAATTTATCAATACATTGTTGACCAATTGTGGAACTGTATGGTCTGTTGTGCTCACTGTTATCGGCTGTGAAAAGCCTAGTGCACTCACTAAGAATCCAATTGTTAGGATAAATTTATTCATTGTTTTGGGGATTTTGACAAAACAAATATGAGATAAATTATCGTTTAAATGCAAATAAAATCGATGAAAAACACTTTAATTTTAAATAAATATATATTTTACTTACAAAAAAATTGTTTTTACTTTCCGAAAAGCCGTTTTTTACATTCCTAAAACCAATTCCCTAAAATTTATATTCTAATGATTATCTTTGCGCACTTAAAAGAATTACCATGAAACTTTCACAAATTTTAACGCATCACATTCAGGCAGCTATTCAGGAATTATTCAATGTCAATGTTGACAGGGTAGAGTTTCAGTTGACCCGCAAGGATTTTGAAGGCGATATCACTATGGTCATTTTTCCATTGTTGAAAGTAATCAAAGGAAATCCTGTTGAAATAGGTACAAAAATCGGAGATTATTTGGTTGCCAATGCCGATGAAGTGGTGCGCTTTAACGTGGTTTCGGGTTTTTTAAACTTAGTCGTTTCTGATGCTTATTATTTGAATTTCTTTAATGAAATTAAGGACAATGAAAGTTTCGGATTCGTTTCGGCTGCGCCAAATGATAAAGCGGTCATGGTTGAATATTCTTCGCCTAACACTAATAAACCCTTGCATTTAGGACATGTTCGAAATAATTTATTGGGTTATTCAGTTGCCGAAATTATCAAAGCTTCGGGTAAAAAAGTCTATAAAACCCAAATCATCAACGATCGAGGTATTCACATCTGCAAATCGATGTTGGCTTGGCAAAAATTCGGCAACGGACAAACGCCTGAATCAGCCGGTTTAAAAGGCGATAAGTTGGTTGGAAATTTCTACGTAAAATTCGACCAAGAATACAAAGCGCAAATCAACGAATTAATGTCGCAAGGCAAATCAGAAGACGAAGCCAAAAAGCAAGCGCCGATTATTTTGGAAGCCCAACAAATGCTTCTAGATTGGGAAGCCGGAAAACCCGAAGTGATCGAACTTTGGAAAAAAATGAACCAATGGGTTTATGACGGTTTTGCCCAAACCTATAAAAATTTAGGTGTTGATTTCGACAGTTATTATTACGAAAGCAATACCTATTTGTTAGGCAAAGAAGTAGTGCAGTTTGGTTTAGAAAAAGGCATCTTCGAAAAAGATCCGGACGGTTCGGTTTGGATTGATTTAACCGAAGACGGATTAGACAGAAAAATTGTCTTGCGTTCAGACGGAACGGCCGTTTATATGACACAGGATATCGGAACAGCTATTCAGCGTGTGAAAGATTTTCCGGATGTAGGCGGGATGGTTTACACCGTTGGAAACGAACAAGATTACCATTTTAAAGTGTTGTTTCTAATTCTGAAAAAACTCGGATTTGATTGGGCAGAAAGCTTGTTTCATTTGTCTTACGGAATGGTAGAATTGCCTTCGGGTAAAATGAAATCTCGTGAAGGAACTGTAGTCGATGCCGATGATTTAATGGAAGAAATGACCGAAACTGCCGGAAGAATTTCTACAGAACTCGGAAAATTAGAAGGATATTCTAAGGAAGAAAAAGCGAATCTTTACAAAACCATTGGTCTTGGTGCTTTGAAATATTACATTTTAAAAGTTGATCCTAAAAAACAAATCCTGTTCAATCCGGAAGAGTCTGTTGATTTTGCCGGGAATACCGGTCCGTTTATACAATATACTTACGCCCGTATCCAATCGATTTTGCGCAAGGCGAATTTTGATTTAAATAGAACTGTATCCGCAATCGAATTGCACGAAAAAGAAAAAGAATTGCTAAAACAAATCGAACTGTTTCCCGAAGTGATTCAAAATGCAGCTCACAATCACAGTCCGGCGCTCATAGCCAATTATACTTATGATTTGGTGAAAGAATACAATTCGTTCTACCAATCGGTATCCATTTTAGGCGAAGAGGATTTGACTAAAAAAACCTTCAGAGTCCAACTTTCCAAAAAAGTGGGAGATACTATAAAATC
>NZ_CAMLRU010000064.1 GCF_946482535.1 uncultured Flavobacterium sp. | reverse complement strand
GGGAACAGGAGTTTCGACATTGACAATGAAATTTACAACAACCAGTACAGCAGCTTCACCCGTAGCGGGTCAAACCTTTACTTTTACACCATTCGCTGCATTGGCAGCTCCTACTTATGCTTCTATTCCTGTTTCAGAGAATTTCGACTCATGGGTTAACGGATATAGTACTGGTGATTTACCAAGTATAGGAAGTTGGAGAACCTGGCCATCTTATGGAGATCGATCCATAAGAAGAAATAACGTATCTACGGGTTCGTCTAGCGGATGGGCAAGCACCTCTGGTAATTTCACAGTTGCTCCACCGGCAAGCAGTGGTACAGCAATGTTTAACAATTATGATGCAAATGGAACATCCAATGGATATATGGATTACTATTTGAATTTTTCAACTACAGTTGGCACAAAGACCTTAACTTTTAATCACATAAGTTCAGGTACAGGATCGCTTAAAGTATATCTGTCAACCGATGGGGGTCAGACGTTTGGAACTGCATTAGCAACTTACAACACAAGTCAAACTACATGGACTACCCGATCGATTAATTTGGGTACTTCTGAATCTTCAACTTGTGTTATCAGATTTGAATGTATTAGTGCATATGGTTCATCAGGTTCTAATATAGGAATTGACAATGTTTCAATAACAGGACCTTGTGCTGCACCTACCTCATTAGCAGCAACTGCTAGTGCCGGTACTACAACTTTAAATACAATTCCGGGAAGTTTTACAGCGGCTGCTGTAGCGCCAACAGGATATTTGGTGGTTAGAACAGCCACGAATGTTCAACCGGTTCCGGTTACAGCAACAACCTACACAACAGGTAACAATGCTATTGGATATATTGAATATGTAAACACTACTGCAGGTTCTTGGACTTCAACAGGTTTGACAACTAATACGACTTATTACTATTGGGTGTTCTCCTACAATAACACTTCTTGTGGTGGAGGTCCTGTCTACAGTGCGACAGCTACTACATTTAGTGCTACTACAACTTCTTGTGCAAGTTTTAACGCTACCATAATTATTAATGGTGCTGCTGCGGTTTCAGGAGTTTCTTATCCAAATATTGGTGCTGCAGTTGCAGATTTAGTAGTTTGTGGAATTACGCAACCAACAGTATTAGAAATTGCCAGTGGTTATACAACGGAAGCTACTTATCCTATCGTTTTAGGATCAGTTCCAGGCGCCAGTGCAACGAATACCTTGACTATAAGAACAGCAACAGGGGTAACCGGTAAAACAATTACTTCAACCAATACTACTGCAACCATTGAAATCAATGGTGGTAAATATTGGATAATTGATGGACGTCCTGATGGTTCAGGAGTCTTAGCATCAACCAATCTTACCATTGACAATACAAGTGCTGCAACAGGTGGAGCTGCAATTCGATTTATTAACGACGCAACTAACAATACTGTTCAATACGCGAACTTGAAAGCAGCTTATGGTTCTACTACTTCTGGAGTCGTTAATATTTTGGGAGGTACAACCAACGTAACCGGTAATGATAACAACACTATTACCCTAAATAACATCAATGGATCAGGGACTGTATATAATGGTATTTATGCTATTGGTACTACCAACACTAACAATAACAATACAGTTTCCAACAATAATATCTACGATTTTTTTAATGCAGGTTCTGCTACCAACGGTATTTTGATTTCAACTAGTAATACCGACTGGACCATTACCGGAAACAGAATTTTCCAAACTGCCTCAAGAACATATACTTCAGGTAATACTCATACCGGAATCAATATTAGTAACGCTAGCGGTAACAATTTTGATATCAGTTCAAACCAAATTGGAGGAGTATCTGCATTGACTGGTGGTCCAACACCAGCGGCAACTTACACTCTTGCCGGTACTGTCGCAAATCGTTACAAAGGAATCTCTGTGTCTGTTGGCACAACAGTAGCTTCAAGTATCCAAGGGAATTCCGTTACCGGATTTAATTTTACATCATCAAGTGGTGGAACAGCTACCGGTGGTCCTTGGTGTGGTATTTATGTTGGTGGAGGTAATGTAAATATTGGAAGCATCGCAGGAAACACAATCGGAAGCACAACTGGTTCTAACAATACTACTATCACCATCAGTTCAACCGGCGGAGTAAGTACCGGTATCTTCATTGATGGTGGTTCTGTTCATAATATCTCAAATAACACTATAGGTTCAATCACAGCATTAGGTTCTGCGGTTACAGTTTCTACAGGATTTACTGGTATTAGAGTTGTAACTTCTACCACTTGTACCGTAAACAATAACACTATTGGTAGTACCTCCGGAGCAAGTCTAGTGGCAAATACCGGTTCTACTGCTACGACATCAGCTGTTTTGGGAGGAATTAATAATTCAAGTTCAGCTACAATTTCTATTACCAATAATACTGTTGGTAATTTAAATAATGCTTATAATCCTTCTTCTACTACAAGTAACTTGGTTTTCGGAATAATTTCAAGTTTAGGAGCCAATACAATTACGGGGAATACAGTAAGAAATTTATCGACAGCAGCCTTAGCTACCGGTACTACCTCTGCCGCTTCAGTAATAGGAATTTCAAATTCTTCTACAACAGCACCATTGACTATATCCGGTAATACAATTCATACTTTAAGTAATACAAATGCCGGTGCGGTATCAGTTATTGGTCTTTATAACAATGGTCCAACTTCGGGAACCAACTCAGTTGCTAAAAACTATATCCATTCTCTAACATCACCATCAAATACAGCTGTTATTAGTGGTATACAAATTAGTGGTGGTTTAACATCTTACCAAAACAATATCGTTTCTTTAGGTAATGGGTTAACAAACAGTGCTCAAATTAATGGAATAAATGAAACTGTAGGCACAAATAATATGTACCATAATACAATTTACATTGGAGGTAGTAGTGTAGCAACAGGAACAGTAAATACTTTTGCTTTTAACAGTGCTGTAACAACAAATACAAGAGCCTATAGAAATAATATTTTTGTAAACAGCCGTTCAAATGCATCCGGAACAGGAGTTCATTATGCCATTCAAGTGGGTGGAACTGCTGCTAACCCATCAGGTTTAACCAGTAACAATAACATATTCTTGGCTAATGGAACCGGTGGGGCTATCGGAAGATTTAACGCTGTCAGCAGAACAACAATTGCCGATTGGAGAACTGCTACCGGTCATGATGCTGCAAGTTTTGAAACCGACCCTCAGTTTTTAGATGCCGCAAACAATGACTTACATATTAATCCAACCCTAGTAACTCTTGCGGAAGCTAACGGTGTTGACGTAGGTGTAACCGAAGATTTTGATAGTCAAACCCGTTCAGGCTTAACACCTGTAGATATTGGTGCGGATGCCGGTAATTTTACCGGACAAGATGCTGCAGCTCCTATTATTACTTATACTGCTTTAGGCAATAGCTTCACCAACACCGATCAAACATTAACGGCTACTATTACAGATGCTGGTAGTGGGGTCGCTACTTCAGGAGTTGGGTTACCGGTATTATATTACAAGGTTAACTCCGGAACCTATACAGCCGTAACCGGGGTATCAATTGGTTCTAACCAATACACCTTTACTTTTGGCGCTGCAGCTACAACTGCAAATGATGTCGTTTCTTATTATGTAGTGGCCCAAGATTTGGCTTCCACTCCTAATGTATCTGTATTCCCTTCGACTGGTGCTACAGGATTTACTGCAAGCCCACCTGCTGTGAGCACTCCTCCTACCACACCAAGTTCATTTACCGCTCAAGCAGCAATTTCAGGTGTTAAAACAGTATGTGCTTCAGGTTGCGATTTTAGTTCATTGACCAATGCCGGAGGTGCATTTGCTACCATTAATAGTTCTATTGTAAACGGAAATTTAGAATTACAAATAGCCGGTGATTTAACGGCAGAGACAGGTACAAATGCATTAAATGCATTTACTAGTCCTTATACTTTAAGACTTTACCCAACCGGTTCAGCGAGAGTGGTTTCAGGTTCACTTAATTCAGCTGCCTTAATCAAATTAAATGGTGCCGACAGAGTAACCGTTGACGGATCAATTGGTGGAACTGGTACTGATAAAAGTTTGACGATTACTAATACATCCACTACCTCACCAACTGCTATTGCTTTAATCAGTTTGGGAACTGGTGCCGGTGCCAATGACAATACAATTAAAAATTCCATAATAAATACAGGAACTAAAACTACCAGCTACGGTATTGCTTTAGGTGGTTCGACACCTGGTAGCACTGGGGATGATAATGACAATACGACAATTCAAAATAATTTAATCACATTTGCTAATATTGCCATTTTCTCTAGTGCTAATACAACGGGAGTGACTGACAACTTGTTAATAACTCAAAATACACTTGGAACTTTAGTTACAGCAAGCTCATTAAATACGAATGCCATTAATCTTGTACAAGCGAATTCAGCAACAATTTCTTTGAATGAAGTTTTAGGAATAACACAAGGGTCAAGTTTTGATGCAATTAGTTTAGGAGCCGGTGTTACCAATACAAGAATCACGAGAAACTCAATTCATGATTTGATTAATAACGGAACCAATAGAGTTTCCGGAATTGGATTGGCAACAGGAAACGCAGCAAATATTACAATTGACAATAACTTACTATATAATATCATTGGAAATGGTACTAGTGGTATCAGTTTCTCCACTTCTGGTATTTATACCAGTGCTGGAACAGGTTTCAACATTTATTATAATAGTATCAATTTGAGCGGTGACAGAGATGCAGTGTCTACAACGAAACCAACATCTGCCTCATCGGCTATCATGATTAATAACTCTTCTGCCGCAAATCTTGATATTCGCAATAACATTTTAGTTAATACTCAAACCGCTACAACCAATACACCTAAGTCATACGCTATTTATTGTACAGCTGCTAATACCGCTTTTACAAACATCAATAACAATGATTATTATGTATCAGGAGCACAAGGAGTATTAGGATATTTAAGCTCAGACAGAACTACCATTGCTGCATGGAGAACAGCTACCGGTAAAGATGTCAACTCAATAAATCAAAATCCGCAATTCGTATCCAATACCGATTTGCATATAAATACTGCTCTCACTTCTTACGTGGAATCAGCCGGAACAACTATAGCCGGAATAACTAACGATTATGATGGTGATACCAGAAATGCTTCAACACCGGATATCGGTGCTGATGAAGGTAACTTCATTGCACCGGTTAACAATGATTTTGCAGCCACGGCCTTCATTGACCCTGTAAATGCCGGTTCAAAAGTTGTGGGTGTTGCATTTACTCCACAAGCATCGTTTACTAATGCCGGTATATCAGACCAAACTAGTATTACTGTTCGTTATCGCATCCTTGATGCCGGCTTAACAGAAGTTTACAATCAAACTGCCACTATAGCTTCTTTGAGCTCATTGGCTTCAACAACCGTTAGTTTCCCTTCTGCTACAATTGCGGCAGCCGGATCGTATACTATTTATGCTAAAGCAGAATTGGCTGGAGATTCAATTTCTACTAACGATGAGATTACAGGAACATTAACTATTACTGATCCTTACACATCCTCAACAGTTACTCAAAACACAAACAATATTTTGGCTGGAGCCACAACACAACAAATAATTGGTTTACAAGTAGTAACTTCTGCTTCAACAGGAACATTAACGTCTTTAACTTTCAATACAAACGGAACAATAAACTTAGCCGACATCAGTAATGCTAAAATATACTATACCGGAACCAGCAGTACATTTGCTACTACTACTCAATATGGTAGTACTGTAGCAGTTCCTAACGGTTCACACACTGTTACCGGATCTCAAGCGCTACCTAATGGAACCAGCTATTTCTGGTTAACTTATGATGTTTCAGTCACTGCTACAACAAACAACGTGGTAGATGCAGAAATTACCAGTGTAATTGTAAATGGTGTTACAAGAACACCATCAGTAACTGCTCCGGCAGGATCCAGAACTATTGTTAGTCCAATGTCTGGTACTTATTTAATCGGAGCATCTCAAGTATTTCCTAACTTCACTTCTTTAACTGCCGCGAATTCAGATTTAAGCATTCGTGGTGTTAGTGGAGCTGTTGTTTTTGAAATCCAATCTGATTATGCTTCAACAGAAACTTTCCCAATTACTATGGGAACAGTTGCCGGAGTGAGTTCAACTAATACCGTAACCATCAAACCGGGAACCGGAGTTACCAAAACCATTTCAGGAAATAATGCAACTGCCCTATTCAATTTGAACGGTGCCAAATATGTAACTATTGATGGTTCGAATACCGTGAATGGTACTACGAAAGATTTGACTATCAGCAATACTAATACTTTAGGTGCTGTTATAGTATTCGTAAATGATGCTTCCAACAATACCATCAAAAATACGGTCTTAAACGGGGTAAGCACACAAACTACTAATGGCGTAATCTTGTTAAGTACCACCACCGGAACTACAGGTAATGACAACAACGTCATTCAGAACAACGATATCTCCGGAGGCACAACAGCCACAGCCATTGGTATTAATAATCTTGGTTCAACCACAAGTACTACCGTAAAAAATTCAGGTAATATTATCAACAATAACAACATATTTAATTTTTCTTCCATTGGTATTAGAGAAGGAGGAGGAACTGTTGGAACAACTTATAACGGGAATAATATTTATGAAGTTGCCACCCAAACGACCTCATTGACCGGAGTATTATTCCGTCAAGCCTCTTTGGAAGGATTTACTTTTAACGGAAATAAAATATACGATTTAAAAACCACTTCAACAGGAACTGTATACGGAATCGATATCAATAATATGTTGTCAGCCGGTCCAACTGGTACCATAACTAATAACATGATTACTATTGATGCTACTGCTCCGCTGACAGCATACGGAATCTTTGATGAAGTTGGAACTGGAAAGATATTAGACATCTATAATAATACTGTATCGGTTACAGGTAATGTATCAGGCGCAAGTAATTCTGCCGCTTACTATTATTCTACTACCGCAACTACTAACTTTAAAAATAATATTTTAAGTAATACCCGTAATGGAGGAACAGGTAAACACTATGCCTACAGATCCATTGCTACCGTAACAACATTAACATCAGATTTTAATGATTTATATGTTGGTGGAGGTACCGGCAGTGTCTTAGCTTCTAATACTACCGCCGATCAAACCACTTTAACCGCCTGGCAAACCGCCACCGGGAAAGATGCTGCATCAGTAAATATTCTACCAGTCTTTGCTTCGGCTACAGACTTACACGTTAGTCCTACTAGTGTTGGTTTAGACAATTTGGGTACACCTATCGCTACTGTTACTACAGATATTGATGGTGAAAACAGAAGTCTTACTACTCCTGATTTAGGAGCAGATGAATTCACTATCCCGGTTTGTGTTACTGCTAATGGAGGAACTGCAACAGGTTCTACTCAATTTTGTATTTCCGGAACTCCAACAATCGCGGCTAGCGGTTATTCAGTAGGTTCAGGTACTACTTATCAATGGTATTCTTCTACAGTTGCAGCTGATTATCCAAATGCCGGAACAGCTGTATCCGGACAAGTAAACCCTTTAACATTAACTACCGGAGCCATTAGTACAACCAGTTACTATTGGTTACGCGTTACTTGTGGAACAGACAGTTCTACAGCTAATTCAAATTTGATAACAGTTACTATCAATACTCCTGCTACGTTAGAAGCTACTGCTAGTCAGACAACAATTTGTTCCGGAAGCAGTGTAACTTTGACAGCAACAAATGGAGCAAGCTATTCGTGGACTTCAAACCCGTCAGGATACAGTTCAACTTCTGCTTCACCAAGTGTAAATCCAACGGTAACAACTATATATACTGTAAATGGAGTTGACAGTAATGGATGTACTGCAAATCCGGCTACGGTAACGATAACTGTCGTTGAAACACCTAGCACAGTTACTGTATCTTCAAATGCCGGTACTGTATGTAGTAATTCTGTAGTTACTTTAACTGCTTCAGGTGGAAATATTACCGCTGCTCCAACTCCTGGAACAGTGACGGTTGTTTCTCCTACTACAAACTCCTCAATTCCTGACGGTTCAGCGACCGGTGTATCACAGAGTATGGCTGTATCCGGAATTCCAGTAGGTTCAGTGATTACTAAAGTTGAGGTTACATTAAACATAACACACACATGGGATTCAGATGTGGAAGTAAATCTTCAAGCACCAAATGGGAAAATTGTAAATTTATTGGCTGAACAAGGAGGCTCAAGCAATAATTTTGTCAATACTGTTATAACTTCTGACACCAGTGCTCCTGCTTTATCAACAGGCACAGTGCCTTTCACAGGAACCTATAAAGCAGATTTAACAACTGAAGCCACTTTGATTGCAACAGGTACATTTGGAGGAAATTATACCACAACTTTTTCTGATTTATTCAGTGTAACTAATGGTACATGGACAGTGACAGCATATGATGATGCCACTAATGACACCGGTACATTGGATAACTCCTCTATCAAAATTTATTATCTTGCTCCAACAAACAATGTGGCTCCAATTACTTGGAGCGCATCAAGTGGAACGCTTTATAGTTCTCTTTCTCCAGATGTGGTTTACAGCGGGGGGTCGGCATCACAAGTATTTGCAAAACCAACAGCAAATGCAACTTATACAGCTACTGCCACTAACAATGGTTGTACAAGCACTGGTTCAACTAGTGTAAATGTCACTCCACTTCCTAGCTTTACCGTAGCTCCGGCTACTATCTGTAGTGGTCAAACAGGAACATTAACTGCTGTATCATCCGGAAGTAATTCTTATTCTTGGACTCCAGTTGGAGGAGGTACAACTTTAAGCGGTAATCCGCGTACTGTAAGCCCAACAGTAACAACCACATATAATGTTACAGCAACAAGTAACGATACAACTCCGGCTTGTCAAAGTACACAACAAGTTACGGTTACGGTTAATCAACCAGGTTCAATTGTATCAGCTACAGATTCCAGAACGGTTTCACCGGGTCAAGAAACTACTTTTGAAGTAGAAACAACCGGTATTGTAACTTATCAATGGCAAGTAAATGATAACGTTAACGGATGGGTAAATATTGATAGTGTAAATCCTGATTATTCTGGTGAAACTACCAGTGTTTTAACAGTAAGCAATATTACGCTTGCATTTGATACTTACCAATACAGATGTTTAGTTACTGGTTTAGCACCATGTGCCACATTAACGCCTTTGGTTGGAATTTTGAATGTAACCAGTACAGGTTTCTCAACCCAACCTTCAGATGTAAATTTGTGTTCTAACACGACTACTTCTTTTAGTATAGTAACTACGGGTGATGAGCCTTACAACATTCAGTGGCAAATGAGTACTGATGGAGGTGCTAATTATACTGATATTTTAGATGGATTAGATGCTACGACCGGATTGACTTTTGATGTAGCTGCAACGGATGATTTAGCCGCCAAAACTTTAAACGTATCAGGTATAGCAGCTGTTCACAATAATTACAAATTTAAATGTCAATTAGACTTTTTCTTAGACAGTTCAGTTGCAACATTAACAGTTAATACGCCTCCAAGTTTTGTACAAAATTTGTCAACCACTGCTTTAAATTTATGTAAAGTAAGTAATACTAGTAATTTGACTATTGAGACTGCCGGTTCTGTAAATACCGTTGTTTGGAAATACGCCACTACTGCATCAGGTCCTTGGAGTACTTTAGCTGCTTTACCGGCAGGCACAACTTATAGTGTTACCAATCCATCAACAAACGTTTATAACTTGGCAGTGACAACTACATCAGCTACACCTACAGGAAGTTATTACTATAAAGCTTTTGTTACCGGTTTGGGATCTGGCCCGGATAAATGTCCGGATATCGAATCCAATGCTGCAAATATTGTCATTAACCAACCAACAGTATCAGTAACGCCAAGTTCGGCTGTATACTGTTCACCGGGTGCGGCTATAACATTAACTGCAAGTGGAGCCACTACTTATTCTTGGTCTCCATCTAGCGGATTAGATACATCAACCGGAGCTGTAGTAGTGGCAACACCTTCAACCAATACTACTTATACTGTAACCGGATCTGATAGTTTTGGCTGTACCAATACTGCAACAGCTAGTGTTAGTACCGGAGCATCACTAACAGTAACAGCTATTAATAATACAGCTTTATCTTGTCCTGGATCTAATATTTCATTAAGTGCTAGTGCATTACCGACCGGGACAACAATTTATACTATAGGAACAACGTCATATACCTTCAATGCTGTCGGTAGTACTTTTACACCACTATCAGGTGGCACTACTCCTGGTACAATAACTGCTACTTCTGATGACACTATGTCATCAACAATAACTCCGGGTTCTGGGTTTAGCTTTAATTATGGTGGCACTAATTATACTTCATTTAAAGTCGGTGCCAATGGATTCTTAGTATTTGGTACCTCAGGGTCTAACAATACTACTAACAATTTAGCAACCACTACAACTACGTCTCGTCCAGGTTTAGCGCCACTTTGGGATGATTTACAGTGTACTGCCGGTAGTACTTATCAATTAAGTGGTACTGCACCAAATAGAGTTTTAACTGTTGAATGGCTCAATATGGAATGGAATTATCTTTCGACGACTCCGGTTATTTCGTTTCAAGTAAAATTGTATGAAACTACCAATGTAATAGAATACATTTACAGACAAGAGTCAACTCCTTATTCAATTACAGACGGAACAACAACTGTTGATTCACTTGGAGCAAGTATAGGATTGATGGGAACTTCCTCTTCTAACTTTATTTCACTTCAAGATGTATCATCTGCACCGGTATTGAGTACTTCTAATTCTAAAAATGATATTACTACTAAACCGGCAACCGGTCAGGTATACAGATTTACTCCATTTACTGTACCAACATATACTTATGCTTGGACATCTACACCTGCAGGATTTACTTCTAGTGTACAAAATCCAACTGTAACGCCAACTGTTGCAACAACATACAATGTAACTGCAACAGCAGCAAGTGGATGTACAGCAACTGCCAATGTAGCTGTTAATGTACAAACATCGGCACCAACCATTACTACACAACCTGTAGCTTCAACAAAATGTCAAGGACAAACTGCTACGTTTACTGTAGCTGCAACCAGTACAACTTCTCCTATAACTTACCAATGGAGAAAAGATGGTACACCATTAGTAAATGGTTCGGGTATTTCCGGAGCTACTACAGCTACGTTGACCATAACAGGTGTTACTGCAGCTCTTAATGCAGGTAATTATGATGTTTTAGTATCAACATGTACAACTTTAACAACAACCAGTAATGCTGTTAGCTTGACTGTAAATTCATTACCGACTGTTGGAGTTACTCCTAGCTCAGCAACTTATTGTTTGCCTGGAGGGACAGCCGTTAATTTAACCGCCAGTGGCGCTTCTACTTATACTTGGTCACCTTCTGCAACCTTGTCTGCTTCGACGGGAGTTTCAGTTAATGCAACACCATCTACGAGTACTACTTATACTGTCACAGGAACCGATTCTAACGGTTGTACTAATACTGCAACAGCTAGTGTAAATATTACAGCTAATCCTACAATTTCTAGTGTTACAGCTACTCCAAGTACAATTTGTAGTGGAGGTAACTCTCAGCTTCAAGTTAATGCTTCATTGCCTTCATCAGCTGCTTCGTTAACTTACACTGCTACAACCGGTAATTCGTTATTAACCATGACATCTCCAACGGTGATAACTTCAGTTTCAACTGGTAGTGTTGATGATGGATTTGTTGCGGTAACACCAAGTTCCTTTACTTTCCCATTTGTTGGTTCAAATTATACTACCTTTAATGTTGGTACAAACGGATATGTAATTTTTGGTTCATCAACACCATCCTCAACAATACCATCAAGTTTAACTACACATAGTGGTTTCCCTGCTGTATATGCATTTGGTAGAGACGGAAATCTAAACATTGCTAATGGTGGTAATGTAACTCATGGAGCTGCTGCCGGCGGCAAATATGTATTACAGATTACCAAAAACTCCGGAGGTTCTGGAGGGGGTACTAGTTCAACAATATTTGCCACTTATCAAATTGTTTTGTGGGGTTCAACAAGTTCTCAACCTGGTAGAATTGATGTGATTTATGGTGAAAATTCCGGAACTCCGGCATCATCAGGTACTATTGGTGTAAAAGATATTGCTAATACATATGTTAATGGAGTTAATGGATCTACTAGCTCAACTACTACAGCAAGTGCTTGGCCAACAACAGGTCAAATGTATTCTTATGCACCTTTACAACCAAGCTACAGTTGGAGTCCTTCAAATTTCTTGAGTAGTAATACTATTTCAAATCCAACAGTGACAGCTGCAAATCAATCAATTACTTATACGGTGAATGTAACCAACGGTGCTTGTTCTACATCGGGACAAGTGACATTGACTTCAAATCCGCTTCCAACAGCAACAGTAACCGGAACAGTTACGCTTTGCAGAAACTCAGCCGCTCCGTCTGTAACCTTTACCGGTGCCAACGGAACTGCTCCTTACACCTTCACTTATAAAGTTAATGGAGGAGCAAACCAAACCGTAGTCAGCACAGGAAACACAGCAACGATTTCGGTTCCTACAACAACTGCAGGTATATTCACTTATTCATTAGTAAGTGTTCAAGACAGTAGTTCTACAGCTTGTTCTCAAACACAATCGGGAACAGCAATAGTAACTGTTGTTGAAAACATTACTTACTATTTGGATGCCGATAATGATGGTTATGGTCACCCAACAACCAGTATCATATCTTGTAATGCTTCTGAACCGGGCTATGTAACTAATAATACGGATTGTAATGATAGTTTAGCCTCTATCAATCCGGGAGCTACTGATATCGGATTTAATAATATAGATGAAAATTGTAACGGTAACCTATTTGACGGTCATGATCCGGTTGTAGTAAACATTACTACACCTAGCGGTACTTTAGCTGCTATGACTACTACTATTTCATGTTCGACGGCTACTAATACCTTGCCTTATTCGGGTGCAAGTGTAGTCTACCGTTTTAAAGTAACCAGAACCGCTCCAACTTTGGCTACGGAATACATTAACAGTACCTCAAGAACTTTCTCTATCTCGGAATTGGCTATTGCTGCCTACTCAACTACATATGATGTTCAGGCTACAGCAATTGTAAATGGAGAAGAACAACCGTATAATGGTAATACGGCCACGTTTACAACACCGGCTGCACCAGTTATAACTTTAGTATCACAAGTAGTGACCACGCAATGTAACCAAACTTTGGCTACTTTAAACTCTTATATCTATGCCAACAACAGTACGATGTATAATAATGCACAGATTGTTGATTTTGAAGTAGAGCGATATGAAAATAATGTACTTA
>NZ_CAMLRU010000063.1 GCF_946482535.1 uncultured Flavobacterium sp. | reverse complement strand
AAGCCAATTTCTGTATGGAGTTTTATGCCGAAAAGGCTACGATTGATACTTTGGATATTTACCAAAAGTTGAACAATATTTCGCATCCGCCGTTTGCGGCTTATTTTAAAAACAACCACCAATATTTGCTTTGTGCTTCGCCCGAACGCTATTTGCGAAAAGAAGCCAACAAGATTATATCCCAACCGATAAAAGGAACGGCCAAGCGTTTTGCCGATGAGGTTGCCGACGAAAAATCAAAAACCGATTTGGCCCAAAATCCCAAAGAACGTTCCGAAAACATCATGATTGTTGATTTGGTACGAAACGATTTATCACACACCGCCACTAAAGGTTCAGTAGAAGTCGAAGAACTTTGCGGGATTTATTCTTTTGAGCAAGTCCACCAAATGATTTCGACCATAGTTTCAAATGTAGAAGATACTACTTCGTCAGTAGAAATTTTGCGTACCACTTTCCCCATGGGAAGCATGACCGGAGCGCCTAAAATTTCGGCCATGAAAATTATCGAAGAACTGGAAGAAACCAAACGCGGTTTGTATAGCGGTGCGGTGGGTTATTTTACGCCCAACAACGATTTCGATTTCAATGTGGTTATCCGAAGTATTTTATACAATGCCAAAAACGAGTATTTGTCTTTTTCTGTTGGAAGCGCTATAACATCGCAAGCCGTTCCGGAACAGGAATACGAGGAATGCTTGTTGAAAGCCAAAGCAATGTTCGAGGTTTTGAGTTAAATTGACTACTTTTGAGCATGCTGTCAAAATTCCAAAAACATATCGATACAAACCTTCCTTTTCTCAAAGGAAAGAAACTTCTGTTGGCCGTCAGCGGCGGCATCGACAGCATGGTTTTGGTCAATCTTTGTCATAAAGCTAAACTTGATTTTGCGGTAGCGCATTGTAATTTTCAATTGCGTGGAACAGAAAGTGACGAAGACGAGAATTTCGTCAAATCACAAACGGAGAAATTCCAAATTCCAATTTTCATTCAGAAGTTTGATACCAAAGCATTTGCTGAGCAACAAAAATTATCTATTCAGGTTGTAGCACGAAACCTTCGATATGAGTGGTTTTATACACTTTTAGCCAACCATAATTTTGATTATATCCTAACTGCACACCATCTTGATGACAGTTTAGAGACTTTCTTAATCAATTTCACCCGTGGTTCCGGCATTGAAGGTTTGATGGGAATTCCGGAACAGAATGATAAGATTGTCCGACCTTTATTGGCTTTTTCCAGAAATGATATTGAAGCTTTCGCCCAAGAAAATCAAATCACTTGGCGCGAAGACAGCAGCAATGCTTCGGATAAATACCTTCGAAATAAATTGCGACACGACGTAATTCCGATGCTCAAAGAGTTGAATCCGAGTTTGCTTTCTTCTTATGAAAATACCATCAGCCATTTGAAACAAACCCAATCTTTGGCGCAAGATGCGTCTCAGAGTTTGTACCCAAAAGTAGTCAGTGAAGATGAAAATCATACTGTAATCGACTTGAAGAAGTTGTTAAAATACCGAAATTACAAAGCCTATTTGTTTGATTGGTTGCAAGCATTCGGATTCGCCGATTGGGATTCGGTTTACGATTTAACCAAAGCACAATCGGGCAAGCAAGTCTTATCGGAAACCCATATTCTCTTGAAAAACAGAGAAACCTTGTTGTTGTTTCCCAAACAAAAAATCCAAACAGATGAGGTTTATTGGATTCAAAAAGGACAAGCCGAAGTTAAAATTCCCTTAAAACTTTCCTTTTGTAATGTAAGTGACATTTCACATCAAGCAAGTAATGTTATATTTGTCGATGAAGATTTGTTGCAATTTCCGTTAACCTTACGTCGTTGGCAAGAAGGAGATATTTTCCAACCTTTTGGCATGACCGGGAAAAAGAAATTGAGCAAGTATTTCAAAGACGAAAAGTTCTCTTTGCTCGAAAAATCTAATATTTGGTTAGTCTGTTCCAATGATAAAATCGTTTGGATAGTAGGGAAAAGACAAGATGAACGGTTTAAAGTCACAGCAACAACAACTAAAATTTTAAAAATTAATTATACCGACTAATGAAGAAAGTACTATTTTTTCTTTTGACTTTTTTGGCCATTGCCAATATAAACGCCCAAATTGTAAATCCAGTAAAATGGACCAGTAAAGTGGAGAAAATCAGCGACACCGAATTCAATTTGGTCATGGAAGGCAAAATTGAAGACGGTTGGCATGTTTATTCTCAATATACACCGGATGGCGGACCATTACCGGCCGAATTCAAGTTTAAAGAAGCCAAAGGCAACTATGAGTTGGTAGGCAAAGTCAAAGAAAGTCCGTATAAAAAACAATTCAATGATGCTTTTGAAGTGGATGAATATTACTTCGAAAAGAAAGTAACCTTTACCCAAAAAGTAAAAATTACCAATCCCAATCTGACGGCTATCAAAGCCATGATTGATTTTCAGGTTTGTAAAGAAGTTTGTATCAACCAGGATAATGCTTTTACTTTTCAATTGCCCAAAATTTCAAACGTAGAAACCGCGGTTAAAGTTGTAGTTGAGGATACTGTTTCAACTGACACAACAACACCTGCTGTTAAAAAACCAACTCAAAACAAAGCCGTAACACCTGTAAAATCTAAAGAAGAAGAGAAAAAAGGATTGTGGACGATTTTTATTTTAGCCTTTTTAGGTGGTTTTGCAGCCTTGCTGACTCCTTGTGTATTTCCGATGATTCCGATGACGGTGAGTTTCTTTACTAAACAAAGTAAAAACAAAGCCGAAGGAAAAAGAAACGCCATTTTATATGGGTTGTCCATAATAATTATTTATGTGATTTTAGGGTCGTTAGTAACCGCTGTTTTTGGTTCCGACGCCCTGAATGCGTTATCAACCAACGTTTGGTTTAACTTGATCTTCTTCTTTTTATTAATCTTCTTCGCTGCTTCTTTTTTGGGTGCATTCGAAATTGTTTTGCCAAATTCTTGGGCCAACAAAGTCGATCGCCAAGCGGATAGAGGCGGATTTATTGGTATTTTATTCATGGCTTTAGCCTTGGCTATTGTTTCGTTTTCTTGCACCGGACCTATCATTGGAACGCTTCTAGTGGAAGCAGCTTCCAAAGGAGGATTGGCGCCAATCGTTGGAATGGTTGGCTTTTCATTAGCCTTAGCGTTGCCGTTTATGTTGTTTGCCATGTTCCCGGGTTGGATGAATTCGTTACCAAAATCGGGCGGATGGTTGAATACCGTAAAAGTCTCTTTGGGCTTTCTGGAATTGGCTTTAGCATTTAAATTTTTATCTAAAGCCGACTTGGTAACCCAATCACATTTACTGCCAAGAGAATTGTTTTTGGCGATATGGATAGGGGTTTTCGGAGCATGGGCGTTGTATTTGTTCGGGAAAATTACGTTACCTCACGACAGTCAGTTATCGCACATTTCAGTAGGACGATTGTTTATGGCTTTATTAGTAACTTCATTCACGTTTTATTTGATACCCGGATTATGGGGCGCACCTTTAAAAGTACTTTCCGGTTTCCCTCCACCGTTGTATTACAGTGAGAGTCCGGATGGTGTAGGCGGAAGTGCCGCCGTGGTTGATACCGGCGAAAAATTACCCGAAAACACCAAAATGATTTCCCATGGTTTAATCACTTTCTTAGACTATGAAGCCGGAATGGCGTATGCCAAAAAAGTAAACAAACCGGTCTTGCTTGATTTTACCGGTCACGGCTGTGAGAATTGTCGAAAAATGGAAGATTATGTTTGGTCGGATAAAGAAGTATTAAACATTTTGAAAAACGATTTGGTACTAATTTCTTTGTATGTGGATGAGAAAAAAGAATTGCCGGAAAACGAAAAATACGTTTCCAAGAAAACCGGAAAAGAAATCGAAACGGTAGGTAACAAATGGAGCGATTTTCAAATTACCCGTTATCAAACCAACACGCAACCGCAATATTTAATACTCGATTTAGAAGGTAACACTATATCTGATGGTTCAACTAGTTATGATCCCGATGTAGAAAAATACAAGGCTTGGTTAAAAGACGGTATTTCAAAATTTAAATAATAAAAAAAGCCCCGAATCATTCGGGGCTTTTTGTTATCCTAAAACTTCGCTGACTTCACTTTTCATAAATGCCAAGGCTACATTGGTAGCGACTTCGTCTTGCAGCAAGTTGCTCAGTATTTTTTCTCTTAATTGGTCTGCATTATCAACCGAAGTATCTGCGGTAGTTTTTCTGATGTTTTGAATGATGGTGTTCTTGGCCGTAATAATCATGGTCCAACATTCATCAGTAATGTAAATTTGTTGGGTCAAATTGTGCTCAAACTCTTGTTCGATATGGTGAATCAACAAGTTTTGATAAGCTACTTTATCATCGTTCATCGGCGCGACTCTAATCAACAATTTAGCCGGATTGATGCGCTCTAAAAACAAAGCCATGCGCTCATAAGCCTGCAAGCGCAAAGGCAAAGCGTGTTTCTGATTTTCTTTCTGAGAAATCCAACGGCGAGTATGTTGTTGGTCTTTGAAATAACTGTCAAACAAATAATAAGCCACACCGCCCGTAATCAAAGCCGGTAAGGTGTAAAAAGCCAACTCAAGGATTTTATCAGTACTCATAGTATAATCTTGCTAAAAATTGTTGACAAATATAATAGAAATACCCTTAAATCTGTATTGCAATTCAGGTTTAGTAATGCTAAATTTGTCCATTACGATTTTTAACCTTAGTGCCTCAGAACCTTAGCAACTTAGTACCTAAAAATGCAACAATACATTTCCCAACTCAACGAAGCCCAACAAGCACCGGTATTTCAAAAAGACGGTCCGATGATTATCATTGCCGGCGCCGGTTCGGGAAAAACGCGTGTGTTGACCGTTCGTATTTCGTATTTGATGAGTTTGGGTGTCGATGCTTTTAATATTTTGGCCCTAACCTTTACCAACAAAGCGGCACGCGAAATGAAAAAGCGTATTGCCGATATCGTTGGGAACAATGAAGCCAAGAATCTTTGGATGGGAACTTTCCATTCGGTTTTTGCTAAGATTTTACGAATAGAGGCAGATAAATTGGGCTATCCGTCCAACTTTACCATTTATGATACGCAAGACAGCGTGCGATTGATTTCGGCGATTATCAAAGAAATGCAATTGGATAAGGATATTTATAAACCCAAACAAGTTTACAGCCGAATCTCTTCGTATAAAAATTCGTTGATTACAGTTAAAGCGTATTTCAATAATCCTGAATTGATGGAAGCCGATGCGATGAGTAAAAAGCCACGTATGGGTGAAATTTATCAGCAATATGTTGAGCGTTGTTTCAAAAGTGGTGCGATGGATTTTGATGATTTGTTATTGAAAACCAACGAGCTTTTAAATCGCTTTCCGGATGTGTTGGCCAAATACCAAGATCGATTCAGATACATTTTAGTGGATGAGTACCAAGATACCAATCATTCGCAGTATTTGATTGTTCGTGCGTTGTCGGACAGATTTCAAAATATTTGTGTCGTAGGCGATGATGCACAGAGTATTTATGCGTTTCGCGGTGCCAATATCAATAACATTCTCAACTTCCAAAAGGATTATGACAATGTCAAAACCTATCGATTAGAGCAAAACTATCGTTCCACCAAGAATATAGTAGAAGCGGCTAATTCGATTATAGATAAGAACAAAACCAAATTGGAAAAAGTGGTTTGGACCGCCAATGATTTTGGTCCCAAAATAAAAGTCCACAGAAGCATCACCGACGGAGAGGAAGGTCGTTTTGTTGCCGGAGAAATCTTTGAGCAAAAAATGCGCAACCAAATGATGAACGGACAATTCGCCATTTTGTACCGAACCAACGCCCAATCTCGTGCGATGGAAGACGCTTTGCGTAAGCGCGATATTCCTTACCGAATTTACGGTGGTTTGTCTTTCTACCAAAGAAAAGAAATCAAAGATGTTTTGTGTTATTTGCGTTTGGTCATCAATCCGAAAGATGAAGAAGCTTTGGTACGTGTCATTAATTATCCGGCAAGAGGAATTGGTGATACGACAGTAGAAAAGCTTACCGTTGCGGCCAATCATTACAAGCGTTCCATTTTTGAAGTGATGGAGCACATTGATAAAATCGATTTAAAACTCAATTCGGGCACCAAGCAAAAGATAGAAGACTTTGTCACCATGATCAAAAGTTTTCAAGTGATTAATGAGCAACAAGATGCGTTTGTATTGACCGAACATGTAGCCAAAAAAACCGGTTTGATTCAGGAACTTAAAAAAGATGCCACACCCGAAGGTATTGCTCGTATAGAGAACATAGAAACCTTAATGGGCGGTATCAAAGATTTTATCGAAGGACAAAAAGAAATTGACGGTGCGCGCGGTGCTTTATCCGAGTTTTTAGAAGATGTGGCTTTGGCTACCGATTTAGACAACGACACCGGCGATGATGACCGAGTTGCTTTGATGACGATTCACTTAGCAAAAGGATTAGAGTTTCCGTATGTGTTTGTAGTGGGAATGGAAGAAGATTTGTTCCCGAGTGCCATGAGTTTAAATACCCGTAGCGAACTCGAAGAAGAACGCCGTTTGTTTTATGTGGCATTGACTCGTGCCGAGCATCAAGCGTACCTGACTTATGCGCAATCGCGTTACCGTTGGGGAAAACTAACTGATGCCGAACCTTCGCGTTTCATTGAAGAGATAGACGATCAATATTTAGAATACATCAACCCAATGGATCGAGGCGGTTACAGCTATAAACCAACTATTGATTTGGATATTTTTGGGGATATCGATAAATCGAAATTGCGTTTGGCCAAACCTATAGCCGGCACTCCGCCAAAAACTTACGGTGAAGAACCTTCTTCTTCGGTAAATATTCGTAAATTGAAACCGATATCCGGTAACGGACCAAGTACAACAAACTTATTCGACAGCAAATTAGCGGTTGGTAACATCGTAATGCACGAGCGTTTCGGCAAAGGGGAAATCGTTAATCTGGAAGGCGTTGGTGCCGATAGAAAAGCAGAAATCAAGTTTGAAGTTGGTGGCATCAAGAAGTTGTTGTTGCGATTTGCCAAGCTTGACGTGATAGGGTAAAACAGGTTCGATGGTTTAAGAGTTCAAAATTGTTCAAGTGGTTCTTAACAACTTTAAACTTTTAAACAATTTTAAACTTTAAACAAAAAAATGGCTGAATTCATTAAAATATACGAAGACAAACCCAGCGAAGCAGCGATTAAAAAAGTCGTTGAGGTTTTGCGTGACGGCGGTTTAGTTATTTATCCAACAGATACCGTTTATGGATTGGGCTGTGACATTACCAATTCCAGAGCATTGGAACGCATTGCCAAAATCAAAGGAATTAAACTGGAAAAGGCTAATTTTTCATTTGTTTGCAGTGACTTGAGTAATTTATCGGATTATGTTCGGCAAATTGACACTTCGACATTTAAAATCCTTAAAAGAGCGCTTCCCGGACCTTATACTTTTATCCTTCCGGGGAATAATGATTTGCCCAAAGAATTTCGCAAAAAGAAAACCGTCGGAATTCGTGTTCCTGATAATAATATCGCTTTAGAAATTGTCCGAATGCTGGGCAATCCCATCGTTTCAACTTCCATACACGATGAAGATGAAGTGTTAGAATATTCTACTGATCCAGAATTGATTTTTGAAAAATGGCAGCATAAAGTCGATTTGGTCATCGACGGCGGTTACGGTGATAACGTTGGTTCCACTATAATCGATTTGTCGGGTTATGAACCGGTGGTTATTCGTGAAGGAAAAGGCGACCCGGATATTTTTTAGTGTTCAGTACTCAGTTAGCAGTAAATAGTATAAATAAAAAAACATCCCGAAATTCGGGACGTTTTTTATCTGAACACTGCTTACTGAACACTGCCTACTATTTCTTTTGGTTTTTCATTTCTTTTTCAATCATCTCATAGAACTCATCGATTTTTGGTAAAATAACGATGCGGGTTCTTCTGTTGATGGAACGGTTTTCAGAAGTATTGTTTTCCACTAACGGAATGTATTCACCTCTTCCGGCTGCGATTAATTGTTTCGGATTTACTTTTAAATCTTTGGTCAATACTCTAACGATGGCAGTTGAACGTTTAACACTCAAATCCCAGTTGTCTACTAAAATGGCGTTTCCGGTGAACGGAACGTTATCGGTGTGACCTTCTACCATACATTCAAACGTTGGCTTGTCGTTGATTACTTTAGCAACTTTGGCCAAAACTTCTTTAGCTCTGTCGCTAACTACATAACTGCCGCTTTTGAAAAGCAATTTATCAGCAATCGAAATAAACACAACACCTTTGTCAACGTTTACTTCAATATCCGGATCGGAAATACCTACAGAACTTTTCAGACTGGTTACCAAAGCTAAAGTAACGCTGTCTTTTCTGGTCAAGGCATCTTGTAAACGGGTAATTTTTAAATCTTTCTCTCTCAAACTTTCCAAAGATTTCTCAAGGTTTTGAGCACCTTTTGAAGTCAGCATAGTCAATTCTTTTTGATTATTGATCAAATCGGAATTGTTTTGTTTTAAGTAATCATTCTGTTTAGAAAGCGCTTCTTTTTCTGATAAACACAAATTCAGTTTGACAGTAGTAGAATTTAATAAGTCTTGACATTCTTTGTTTTGTGCTTCTAAAGCCGCAATTTTTTTCTTAGTTCCGCAAGAAGTCAACGTTAAAGTAACTAACGAAAGGGCAAAAATTACTTTTCTCATAAATGTTTGATTAAAATTTTAACAAAAATACGATTATTTTAAATGTGACGAGTTTCAAGGAATGATAAACTCTTGTTAAAAATCAAGGCTCAAAAACGGTGCCGTTCTTGATGAAGTAGCGGTATACAATACTTTTGGAATGATAATAGTTTTCAGAGTTTACAGCGCTACGTTTTTTTAAGTTTCTGTTTATCAAATGATAAAACTCAAAATGCGCTTTGATAATGGCCCAACAATGCGCAAATTTTCCTTTAAAAATAAATTGAATTCCCGCCAAACCATCTAAGCAAAGTCGGGCAAAGATGATGGGAAACAGCTTGCCTTCGGGTAAATTCTTAACCAACATCAACAGCGAATTTCTGAAATTCAAGAAAGTCTTCCTCGGATTGCTTTCGTTTAATGTCGCGCCTCCAACGTGATAAACAACTGATTTCGAAGTATATTTGGCTTTGTAGCCCAAATTAAAAGCGCGCCAGCACAAATCAATTTCTTCCTGATGCGCAAAAAAATCGCCGTCAAATCCGTTTAACGTTCGGTAAATGTCTTTACGAATAAACAAACACGCACCACTGGCCCAAAAGATTTCTGTTTCATCATCGTATTGACCGTTGTCTTTTTCTATGGTTTCAAAAATTCGCCCTCGACAATATGGATAACCGTATTGGTCTATAAAACCACCGGCAGCACCGGCATATTCAAAGTAGGCTTTGTTTTTATAATCTAAAATTTTGGGTTGGATGATACCAATGTTAGGTTCATTGTCAAAAATGGATAGGATAGGAGCAAGCCAGTTTTCGGTTACTTCAATATCCGAATTCACTAAGGCATAATAGTCTTCTTCCACTTGTTGTAAAGCCACGTTATAGCCATGAGCAAAACCATAATTTCCATCATTTTGAATGATAGACACTTGAGGAAATTTAGTTTTAATCACTTCAATCGAATCATCAGTCGAAGCGTTATCGGCAACATATACTTTAGCTTCTTCGGAATAAGCAACAATGGAAGGCAAGAACTGCTCCAACAGTTTGGCTCCATTCCAATTCAAGATGACTACAGCTATTTTTTTCAAGGGCTATTTGTTTGTAAAATTTGGTAACTCTTTCAAGAATATATATTGTTCTTTTTCAAAGTCCATTTGACAAAAGTAATGATTTAGTCCGTTGGTTACCATCAGATATTTGGCGTTTAATTTGAGGTTGTATCGGGCAATTTGGTCAAAGGTTTTTTGAGTAATAGTAACTTCGGGTGCTTTGCATTCAATCAGTAAAAATATTTCTCCATTCGGCTGAAAAACAACAATATCGTATCGCTTACTTATATCGTTAATCGTAATTAATTTTTCTACGTTGAGGTAAGACTTCGGGTATTTTTTTTCTTGTAATAAAAACTGAACCGTGTGTTGTCGGACCCATTCTTCGGGTGTGAGAATGATAAACTTTTTCCTGATATCATCAAAAATAGACACTTTATTTTCACTATTTTTGAAGCGAAACGAATAAGTAGGAAAGTTGAGGTTTTGCATAGCGCAAAAATAGTTATTTTGTTTCAAGTTTCAAGTTCCAAGTTTTTCAACATGCAACTTGAAACCTGAAACTTTAAACCAAAGTAAATGGACGAAGTAGTTAAGATAATCAACGACATCAAAGCCGGAAAAATAAAGCCAATCTATTTTTTAATGGGTGAAGAACCTTATTACATTGACCGTATTACAGAATATTTGGAACAAAATCTTTTAACCGAAGATGAAAAAGGATTCAATCAAATGGTGCTTTACGGTAGAGATACTACTATTGAAGATATAGTTTCCAATGCCAAGCGCTATCCGATGATGGCCGAACGTCAAGTGGTGATTGTGAAAGAAGCACAAGATTTGGCCAAAAGCATAGACAAATTAGAACCTTATGCCGAAAATCCGCAAATGACTACAGTTTTGGTATTCGCTTACAAATACAAAACCCTTGATAAGAGAAAGAAAATAACCAAGACTTTAGACAAACACGGTTTGGTTTACGAAAGTAAAAAGATGTACGAAAACCAAGTCGGTCAATGGATCAACAGAGTTTTACAAGGTAGAGGTTATGATATTGAACCCAAAGCCAATGCCATGTTGGTGGCTTTTTTAGGCAATGATTTAAGCCGAATTGCCAACGAGCTAAACAAACTTGAGATTATTTTGCCCAAAGGCAGCACCATAACGCCTCATCACATTGAGGAAAACATCGGTTTTAGCAAGGACTTCAATATTTTTGAATTTCGAAAAGCCATCGGTGATAAGAACCAGTTGAAAGCGTATCAAATTGCCCATTATTTTGCCAATAACAAAAAAGAAAACCCAATGGTTGTGGTGAATGGACAGGTCTTTTCATTTTTTTCCGCTTTACTACAGTATCATGGTCTCAAAGATAAATCTCCGGGCAATGTAGCCAAAGTGTTAAAGGTAAATCCGTTTTTCGTCAATGACTATATCGGTGCAGCCAAGAATTATCCGATGCGAAAAGTAAGCGGCATCGTAGCCAACTTGCGAGAGATTGACATCAAGAGCAAAGGTGTTGGCGCTGCCAATCTTGAGGATGCCGATTTATACAAAGAAATGTTGACCGCCATTTTCAGATAGTGACTGTCTTCTAAAAATTACTATCTTTATCAGTCTAAATTTTATGCCGATGAAAAAAATAGTACTCTTTGTTTCTCTATTCATTACTTCAATTCTCTTTGCCCAAGAAACTTATATCCATTGCGGTAAACTAATCGATACCCGAAAAGGAAAAGTATTGACCAATAAAACCATAGTAGTTTCCGGAAAAACTATTAAAAGTGTTGAAGACGGTTTTCTCAATCCCACAGAGGCTAATGTAAAAGTTATCGATTTAAAAACCAAAACGGTGATGCCTGGTTGGATTGACATGCATGTGCATTTAGAAGAGCAAACCAGTCCGACAATTTATTTGGAAGAATTCACTTTGAATGAAGCTGATATTGCCTACAATGCCGAAGGTTTTGCCAAAACAACTTTAATGAGCGGTTTTACAACGGTTAGAGATTTAGGCGGAACCGGAGTTAATGTTGCTTTGCGAAATGCAATCAACAATGGAAAAGTGACCGGACCAAGAATTTTTACCGCAGAAAAATCACTGGCTTCTACCGGAGGTCATGCTGACCCAACTAATGGTTATCGAAAAGATTTAATGGGTAATCCCGGACCAAAAGAAGGCGTGGTGAATAGTGTAGAAGATGCCAAGCAAGCCGTTCGCCAACGCTATAAAAATGGTGCCGATTGGATTAAAATTACCGCTACAGGAGGTGTTTTAAGTGTGGCCAAAAGCAGTGGAAATCCACAATTCACTCAAGAAGAAGTAGAAGCTATTGTAAGCACAGCCAAAGATTACGGAATGAAAGTTGCTGCCCATGCACACGGTGACGAAGGGATGCAAAGAGCCGTTAAAGGCGGAGTAAAAACCATTGAACACGGTACTGAAATGAGTGAGGCGACTATGGATTTAATGATCAAATACAATTGCTATTTAGTGCCCACCATAACTGCGGGTAAAACAGTTGAAGAAAATGCCAAGAAAGACAATTATTATCCGGCTGTTGTAGTGCCTAAGGCGCTGGCCATCGGACCAAGAATTCAAGGGACATTTGCCAAAGCTTATAAAAAAGGCGTGCCCATTGCTTTTGGAACCGACGCCGGAGTTTTTCAACATGGTCTCAATGCCAAAGAGTTTATTTACATGACCGAAGCCGGAATGCCTGCAATGGAAGCCATTCAGTCTGCAACCATTACCAATGCCATGTTGTTGGAAATGGATAAAAAAATAGGCGTTTTAGAACCCGGATTTCTAGCCGATATCATTGCCACAGAACTTGATCCTACACAGGAAGTTAGTACTGTACTGAATGTAGTATTTGTGATGAAAGACGGTGTAATTTATAAAAGTAATTAGGAAAAAGGCATGGGGATATTTTATTTTTCTTATCCCTTTTTCCTAATCCCTTATCCCTTTTTTAACTCACATTTTTTATCTAAATTTGCTCTCCTGAAATTAAATACCACTATTTATGGCAATGAATAAAAATACAGTCCTGGGCTGGGCTACTTTCATAATGATAATCATGGGATTACTGCTAATCGCTTTGGGTGCTTTTAGATATGATGAAACAGCCGGTTGGGGATTTGGTGCAGTAGGTGTTGGTTTCTTAGCCAATGCTTGGGTGTTCAGCTCGCTCAAAGGAAGAGTATAAAACAGTATCCGATATTCTGTCAGCAAGGCAGATTGGATAGCAAACATTTAAAATCTAATATTTAAAATCTAAAATAAATTATGTCAGATGATAAGAAAGTGATTTTCTCAATGCAACGCTTGAGTAAATCATATCAAGGAAGTGATAAACAAGTCTTAAAAAACATCTATTTGAGTTTCTTCTACGGAGCCAAAATCGGTATCTTGGGTCTTAACGGTTCAGGTAAATCTTCGTTGTTGAAAATTATTGCCGGAGTGGATAAAAACTACCAAGGCGATGTGGTTTTTCAACCGGGTTATACTGTTGGCTATTTAGAACAAGAACCACAATTAGACGATACCAAAACGGTAATTGAGATAGTACGCGAAGGCGTTGCCGAAACCATGGCTATTTTGGATGAGTTCAACAAAATCAACGATATGTTTGGTTTGCCTGAAGTTTATGAAGATGCTGATAAGATGCAAAAACTGATGGACAGACAAGCCGATCTTCAAGACAAGATTGACGCTGCCGGAGCTTGGGAAATAGACAATAAGTTAGAAGTCGCTATGGATGCGTTGCGAACACCGGAAGGTGATACACCAATCAAGCATTTATCCGGTGGAGAAAAACGTCGTGTGGCTTTGTGTCGTTTGTTATTGCAACAACCTGATGTATTGTTATTGGATGAGCCAAC
>NZ_CAMLRU010000062.1 GCF_946482535.1 uncultured Flavobacterium sp. | reverse complement strand
AATGGTTTAGGTTCCACGAGTATCGCAGCCGCTTTGATGCACGACGTGGTCGAAGATACCGCAGTGACTTTAGAAGATATTGAAAAAATGTTCAACCCTAAGATTGCGCATTTGGTGGAAGGGTTGACCAAGATTTCTCAGGTAAAAAAAGACATGAACATCTCGATGCAAGCGGAAAATTTCCGTAAGATGTTGTTGACTTTAAACGATGATGTTCGGGTAATTCTCATCAAAATTGCCGATCGTTTGCACAACATGCAAACCATGGATTCGATGCCTGATTACAAACAGGTTAAAATCGCCTCCGAAACTTTATACATCTATGCACCACTCGCCCATCGTTTAGGCTTGTATAACATTAAAACCAAACTCGAGGATTTAGGCTTAAAATATACCGAACCTGATGTTTACCAAGATATCGTCAGTAAGATAAAGGAAACCAAAGAAGAACAAGACGCTTACATCAAAACCATTTCGGATGTTTTAAAAAAATCTTTAGACGAAGAAGGTGTAGAATACACCATGAAAGGCCGACCGAAATCTATCTATTCCATTCGTCGAAAAATGGCGGCACAGAATGTGACTTTTGATGAAGTTTACGACAAGTTTGCCCTTCGAATTATCTATAAATCCAACCTTCACGACGAGAAGTTTTTGGCGTGGAAAATTTATTCGATAGTGACCGATCATTACCGTCCGAGTCCGAGTCGTTTGCGCGATTGGATTTCGTCACCCAAATCAACCGGATATGAAGCCTTGCACATTACCGTTATGGGACCAAAAGGCCGTTGGGTTGAAATTCAGGTGCGAAGCGAACGCATGGATGAAATTGCCGAAAAAGGATACGCAGCGCATTACAAATACAAACAAGGCGCCACAGAAGAAAGCGGTTTAGACACTTGGTTGAATCTTTTAAAAGAAGCTTTAGAAAGTTCGGAAACCAATGCGGTAGACTTTGTGGAAGATTTCAAAATGAATTTGTATGCCAAAGAAATCTTTGTCTTTACACCCAAAGGAGAAATCAAATCGTTACCTAAAGGCGCGACTTCTTTAGATTTTGCCTTCAGCATTCACTCCGAAATCGGAATCAAAACCCGTGGAACGCGTGTCAACGGAAAATTGGTGCCGCTGAATCACGAATTAAAAAGCGGTGACCAAATTGAAGTCATTACCTCTGTCCACCAAAAACCAACGATTAACTGGTTGGATTATGTGACTACGTCTCGAGCCAAAAACAAAATCAGAAACGTACTCAACGAAGACACCAAAAAAATAGCCGAAGACGGTCGGGAACTATTGACCCGAAAAATGAAGCATTTAAAGATTACTTTGAGTGAATCTGTAATCAATGAATTGGTGAATTTCTTTAACCTTAAAACCAGTCTCGACTTGTTTTACCGCGTAGGTATCGGTTCTATTGAGAACCAACAACTGAAAGATTTCGCGGCACAAAAGAGCAATACCTTGATGAATTTCTTCAAGAATAAAATCAAGCGCTCTCCGAGCTCAAGACCGGACGAAATCAACAAACAAGAACTAAGCAAGAATTTTGACATGCTGGTTTTTGGTACCGAACAAGACAAATTGGATTATAAATTGTCTTCCTGCTGTAACCCAATTCCGGGTGATGATGTATTTGGTTTTATCACCATCAATGAAGGGATTAAAGTACACAAAAGAGATTGCCCTAATGCCATTACGCTTCAATCGAACTACGCTTACCGTATCATGCAAGCCAAATGGATAGATTCGTCCCAACAAGAATTCAAAGCCACGCTCAAAATTACCGGTATGGACAGTTTAGGATTGACCAATGAGTTGACCAAGGTAATTTCAAACAACATGCACGTGAACATCCAAAGCATCTCGCTCAGCGGTGAAGCCGGTATTTTTAACGGACAAGTTTCGGTGATTGTACAAAACAACAATATTTTGAAAAAACTAATCGACAATATCAAAAAAATAGACGGAGTTGATAAAGTAACCCGAGTTTATACAAACTAGAATAAGAAAACTTGGTCACTTCGTCACTTCGTCACTTTGTTACTTTGACACGAGGCACAGCCGACTGTATGGAACACAGTGAAATAAAACTTTGATACCTAAAACAAAAAAATTACCTTTGTCCCATGACACTAATTGCATCCGATAACAATAAGAATCAAGAGGTCGTAAAAAACGTATTTACGGCTTATTTGGAGAACAAAGGACACCGCAAAACCCCTGAGCGTTACGCTATTCTACAGGAGATTTACGATAGTGAAGAACATTTTGATATCGAAAATTTGTACATCAAAATGAAAAACAAAAACTATCGTGTATCGCGTGCGACTTTGTACAATACTATTGAACTTTTATTGGATTGCGGTTTGGTTCGCAAACACCAATTTGGGCAAAACCAAGCGCATTATGAAAAGTCGTATTTCGACAAGCAACACGATCATATCATCATGACCGACACCGGTGAAGTGATTGAGTTTTGCGACCCGAGAATACAAACCATCAAACAAACCATCGAAGATATATTTGGGATTGAGATTCACAACCATTCGTTGTATTTCTATGCGAATAAAAAAGAATAATATGATACTCAAACAAATTTACCTTCTTGTCTTTACGTTCTTTTTTTCCCTTTGTCTATCCGAAAATTGTGTTGCCCAAAAATTGCCTGAGGAACAATTGAGATTTCATAAGGATCATACTGAAAACGGTTTGATTTTCGGAACCGTTTCTTTCACCAATTCAAAAGCAAGATTCAACGGATATTTTCCGATGATATCCTACATAAGCGAGGACAAAAAAGCCAGAAGAAAAAATTCGGAACAAATCCACATAAGTCCGCAACAAATATTCAAAATGAAACACAATGGGGAAATGGAAGATGGAAAAACCTACCTATTTGTTTTAGAAAAAGTACCCGGAAAATATACCATCCCGGGCGTAAGGTTATTTACTAACGGCGGGATGTATTCCCGAAATGATTTAATCAATGGATTCTCCATTCCGTTCGAAGTAAAAAAAGGAGAAATATTATACATTGGAGAAATTACCATTAATGAGTATGCTAAAGAAGGAGAACCTGTCATCACTGTATCCGACAAATTTGATCGTGATGTGAGAGGTTTAAAAAACAGACAAAAATTAATCAATTGGGATAGCGCCGTGAAGTCTGCTTTAACGATTAACTATGGAACAATCGAAAAAGAAGATGGCAACCAAGCTGACAAAGAAAAGATTGAAGACAAAAAAGAAAACGAAAAAGAGGAAGACAAATAATAACATCACAACAATACAACTAATAACAAACACAATGACCGTAGATTTACTACTCGGATTACAATGGGGAGACGAAGGAAAAGGGAAAATCGTTGACGTACTTACTTCAAAGTACGACATCATCGCCAGATTTCAAGGCGGACCGAATGCCGGACACACTTTAGAATTTGACGGCATCAAGCATGTCTTAAGAACCATTCCTTCGGGAATTTTCCACAGCAATAACATCAACATTATCGGGAACGGTGTGGTGATTGACCCGGTGGTTTTTAAAAGCGAAATCGATGGCTTGGCGAAGTTCAACCTCGATTTAAAATCAAAATTGATCATATCCCGCAAAGCGCACTTAATTTTACCGACGCACCGTTTGCTCGATGCGGCTTCTGAAGCATCCAAGGGCAAAGCCAAAATCGGGTCGACTTTAAAAGGAATTGGCCCAACCTATATGGACAAAACCGGTCGTAACGGCTTGCGCGTGGGCGATATCGAATTGGAGGATTTCAAAGAAAGATACCGCGCTTTGGCCGATAAGCATGAAGCGATGATTGCGTTCTACGACGTAGCCATTCAATACAATTTGCCTGAGTTGGAGAAAGAATTCTTTGAAGCAATTGAAGATTTAAAAAAACTAAACTTCATTGACAGCGAAGAATATTTGGCACAAGCCCAAAAAGCCGGCAAATCTATTCTTTGTGAAGGCGCCCAAGGTTCGTTACTGGATGTTGATTTCGGAACGTATCCTTTTGTAACTTCTTCCAATACCACTGCTGCCGGAGCTTGTACCGGTTTAGGAATTGCACCAAACAAAATCAAAGAAGTATACGGAATCTTCAAAGCTTATACTACCCGTGTGGGTTCGGGACCATTCCCAACGGAAGATTTTGGCGAAGATGGTGATATCATGGCGAAAGTAGGAAACGAATTCGGCTCGGTTACCGGCAGAAAAAGACGTTGCGGTTGGTTGGATTTAGTGGCCTTGAAATACGCCATCCAAATCAACGGCGTAACCCAATTGATGATGATGAAAGGCGATGTACTTTCGGGCTTTGACACTTTGAAAGTTTGTACCGCTTACAACTACAAAGGTGAAGTAATCCATCATTTGCCTTATAATATTGAAGAAGAAAACGTAACGCCTATTTATACCGAATTCAAAGGATGGCAAGCCGATTTAACCGGAATGACCACTTACGATGCCTTACCCAAAGAACTAAAAGAATACATCGAATTCATAGAAAAAGAAGTCGAAGTACCGATAAAGATAGTTTCGGTTGGTCCGGACAGGAAACAGACGATTACGAGATAATAAAGAAACCCTTTCAGTGATGAGAGGGTTTTATTTTTGTACTACTATTTTCGTATATTGGCTTAGTAAAAGTATTTTAGCGTATCAGTAATCAACATTGAATAACATCTATAAACTCCAAATTAAAATGAAAAAAAGCCTATTAATGCTTCTCTCGGTTCTATCGCTAAGCTGTAGCAGCGATGACAACAGCAATACCGGTAATACCGACATGAATTTAGTAACCGGAATTAACCTAAGACAAACCGCTGAAGATATTGGTTTAGAATTTGGCAATCCGAATGTATTTGTCAACAACATGTTTGTTGCTTATCCCAATCCCGTGAATAATGTGGTCTATATTGCGGCACAAGAAAATATCACCGATATCTGGTTGGTGCGCGGCAATGCCAAAAAAATATATCAAAACACAAATTTCGGCACCCTATTAAACAGCACTTTGTACCCTGAAGCAACAATTAGCTCTAGTTCTGATTTATCGCTTAACGGACAATCATCAGAAGCTATTAGCTTGAATGTTAGCACTCTTGAAAAGGGATACTACAAAGTGTTTGTCAAAATTGGAGGTCAAATTTATTGGGACAATCTGTATAAGTATGATGAAGGAGAAAGTAACGAAGACCAATTTAATGCGATATTTAATTTTTGGAATTAACACTGATAAACTATCGTTGTTTTGGAAGCTTCAACAAATACCCTAAAAGAAAAACCCCTTTCGATGTGAAAGGGGTTTTTCTTTTTTAATATTCTAATTTATAAATAAACGACTCGCTGGGTTTGAGTGTCATTTTTATCAAACCAACGCCATTCTCAATTCTTAACGTGGCTGATTTGCCATAGAGTTGGTCTTTTAAAGGATATTCACCGCCTTTTAATTGCCATTTAGAAATAATATCGGCAGGCACTTTGAGCAAGATGGTACTTGTTGTTACCCAAGAAAAATTGGTTACTATGATTAACTTTTCAGCATCGGTGTAACGAACATAAGAATACAAGCCCGGATCGTAATTAGCGGTCTCGTTGCGGTTAATGGTTTGTATCTCTTGGAACTTGCCGGTCATTGCATCGCTTTTCAAAGTAAAGTTTAACAAACGGGAATAAAAATCGCGGAGTTCTTTTTCTTTTGGTGTCAATTGGCCACCATCAAACTTACCGCCGTTCATCCAACGCTGGTGATGCGGCACGCCTATATAATCAAAAATGGAAGTTCGGGAACGTTTCCCAAAACCGGCATCTTCATTACCCGGTTCGCCTACTTCTTGTCCGAAATAAACCATCGTTGGCGAAGAACTGATTGTAGCGGAAACCACCATCAGCGGTTTTCCTTTCTCAGGTGTTCCGGCAAACTCCGGACTGGCCAAACGTTGTTCATCGTGATTGTCTAAGAAATGCAACATATGGTGTTCAATATCGGCCATGCTTTCTTGAATTTCCGATAAAGGATCGGGCATAGCATTGCCTTGAATCACGGCTTTCAAATGGTCATAGGTTTCTACCTTGTCATACAAATAGTCCATTTTACCCAACTTAATATAATTGCGGTATTCTTTAGGATTGTAAACCTCTGCCAACAAAAAGGCATTAGGGTTAGTCATTTTAATGGATGAATTCATATAACTCCAAAATTCCACCGGAACCATTTCGGCCATGTCATATCTGAAACCGTCTACGCCTTTATTAATCCAATACATAGCGATGTCGCGGAACTTCTTCCAAGAACTTGGTACATCCTGGTCTTTCCAAAAAAGATAATGGTCTTGATAGCCTTTGTTTTCGTATCCCGAAGGCAATTCAGGAAAATCTTTAGAGCCGTCAGGTCGTACACCATAATTCACTTTAACCGTTTCATACCAATCGTTGATATCCGGTTTGGCTTCACGAGAACCATTACCTGTCCATTTGGCCGGAAACTCGGAAAACTTACCGTCGCTCAAAGGATTCGGCTCACCATTTAGCGGTCTATAATCGGGTGAAGTTGGCACTTCAAAAGCTTTTCCCGGGATGTAGTAGAAGTTGTTATCGCGAGCATATTCTACTGAAGTATTGTCATCGGCACCAAAATCTTTAACGCCTTTCGGATTGGTTAATCCTTTGTAATTGCGCGCAATGTGATTGGGTACAATATCGATAATCACTTTCAAACCATTAGCATGAGAACGTTTAATCAAAGCTTCAAATTCTTGTAAACGCTTGGCAGGATCAACGGCTAAATCCGGATTAACATTGTAATAATCTTTCACAGCATAAGGCGAACCGGCTCGACCTTTCACCACATCGGGATCATCATTTGAAATGCCGTATTTGGTGTAATCTCTAATCACATCATGGTGCGGAACTCCGGTGTACCAAATGTGGGTTACGCCCAACTTTTTAATTTCCTGTAAAGCTTTATCGGTAAAATCATTGAACTTCCCTACGCCGTTTTCTTCTATAGTTCCCCAAGGTTTATTAGTGATATTTTTATTGCCAAACAATCGGGTAAAGACTTGGTAAACAACCGCTTTTTTAGGCTGATCAACAACTTCAGTGTTTTTATTCATAAGGACATTCGGTTTTTTTTGGGCAAAAGTTATACTTCCGGTACAACTCAAAGCAAGTACTATCAATAGTGTTCTTTTCATATCGTTTTAACTTGTTTATTAAGACCACAAGTCATAGTCACAAATATAAAGAAATGATTGAAATATAAGCACCATAAATAATTCTTAATAAACATTTTCATTAGGCCTAATTTCATAAATTTGCTCAAAATTCCATCATTTGAAAAAGGTACTTTTTTTTATCGGTTTACTGCTAGGCTTGGTTAATATTGCTGTTGCACAAAAAAAATCAACGCCCATCAATATTGAGCATGCCGATTTTTTTGACATCAATCAAACCGAAATTCCGGATGCCGCTTTGCTTCGCGGTAATGTTAGAGTGAGTCATGACGGAGTCATTTTTACTTGTAACAAAGCTTACTTCTTTCAAAAGGAAAATTACCTCAAGGCTTTTGGCGATGTACAAATGGTGCAAGGTGACACGCTTTACCTCAACAGCAAATACGCCGAATACAACGGAGAAGTTCGACAAGCTTATGCCACGGGAAATGTGGTGATGCGTTCGCCCGAATCGACTTTGGTAACCGACACTATTAATTTCGACCGAAATACTCAAGAAGCTTTTTACAACTCTTACGGCAAAATCACCAATCGTGAAAACACTTTGAAAAGCAAATCGGGTCGTTATTATGCCAATGAAAAGAAGTTCAAATTCTTAACTGCGGTTACGATTACCAATCCGAAATACACCATCAAGTCGAATCATTTGGACTACTATACGAATTCGGGTCACTCGTATTTGTTTGGTCCGTCGACCATTACCAGTAAAGAGAATTACATTTACACCGAAAAAGGATTTTATGATACCAAGAAGAATTTGGCCTATTTCAAAAAGAAATCCTATATCAAATACAAAGACCGACGCATTGAAGGCGACAGTTTGTATTATGACCGAAACCGAGAATATGCTTCGGCTACCAACAATGTAAAAATCACCGATTCTATCAATAAAGGCTTAATCAAAGGCCATTATGCCGAAATCTATCGCAATCTGAAAACCCAAAAAGATTCGATGATGATTACCAAAAAAGCAGTCGCCATTACTTTGGTGGAAAATGATTCGATGTATGTACACGGCAAAAAAATGATCATCACCGGAAAGCCGGGCGAACGTATCGTAAGGGCTTTTAACTATGTCCGTTTTTACAAAACCGACATGAGCGGCAAGTGCGATTCTATCCATTCCGACCAAAAGACAGGTTTGACCAAATTGATCAAAAACCCGATTCTTTGGAACTATGAAAACCAAATGACCGGCGATGTAATGCATCTCATTGGCAACAACCAAACCGAAAAATTAGACTCGCTCAAAGTGCTCAACAATGCTTTTATCATTTCTAAAGACACGCTCAGCACAGGTTACAATCAGGTCAAAGGCCAGAATCTCTACGGAAAATTTGCTGACAACAAACTCCGCGAAGTAGACATCATCAAAAACACCGAAGTGATTTATTACATGCGAAATGACCAGCAGGAATTGATTGGTATTAACAAAAGTGTCAGCAGTAAAATCAATATGATTTTGGATAAAAACACCATTGAAACCATCACCAATTTCAACCAAATTGACGGCGACATTTATCCCGAAGCCGAACTGCCCGAAAACGCGAGGAAACTGCGGGGATTTATTTGGCGTGGCGATGAGCGAATAAAGTCCAAAGACGATATTTTCCCGCAAGAAGAACTCGATTTGGATGCTAAAATTCAGGCAGAAAGTAAGGTTGAAAAAGCTAAAGATGACAAACCTTTAGAACCAAGCAAAGAAACTTTGGACTACGACAAAAACAATCCGAAACCGAAAACCGAAAAAGATAAAGCGAAAACCACCAATAAATAGAACGCAGAAGGCAGAAGGCAGATGAAAGAAAGCAGTAAAACAATGAAAGAGGATTTTCTAAAATACCAGGCACAGACTTCTCCGTATCCGTTGGGAATGGAAGTTTCGCATGCGATTGGTTCCTATATTTACGACACTAATAATAAAAAATACTTAGACTTTGTCGCCGGTGTTTCGGCTTGTAGTTTGGGTCACCAACATCCACGCGTCAACCAAGCAATTATTGACCAATTAAATAAGTATTCCCATGTGATGGTTTACGGCGAGTACGCCCAACATCCGGCAGTGGCTTATTGCAAATTATTGGTCGAAAATTTACCACCGAGTTTAAACAAAGTCTATTTAGTCAACTCGGGAACCGAAGCTTGTGAAGGCGCTTTAAAATTGGTACGACGTGTAACCGGCAGAAGCCAATTGATTTCTTGTCACAATGCGTATCACGGCAATACTATGGGTTCGATGAGTGTGATGGGATTTGAGGAACGCAAACAAATTTTTCGTCCGTTGATTCCCGACGTAGATTTTATCACCTTTAACAACGAAGCCGATTTAGCAAAAATCACCACCAAAACTGCCGGAATTATTTTAGAAAGTATCCAAGGTGGTGCGGGTTTCATCGAACCCAAAAATGATTTTTTGGCGAAAGTCAAAAAGCGTTGTGAAGAAGTTGGTGCACTCATGATTGTCGACGAAATCCAACCGGGTTTCGGTCGCACCGGAAAACTCTTTGGATTTGAAAACTATAATGTAGTTCCCGACGTAGTGATTATAGGAAAAGGAATGGCCGGTGGTATGCCTGTCGGTGGTTTTATAGCCAATGAAAAACACATGGATTTGTTGAGCCATGATCCCAAATTAGGGCACATCACCACTTTTGGCGGACATCCTGTCATTGCGGCAGCCAGCTTGGCCACTTTAGAAGAAGTACTGGAAAAAGATTACGCTAAACAATCTTTAGCTAAAGAAAAACTTTTCCGAGAACTTTTGGTACATCCTTTGATAGAAGAAATTCGAGGCCGAGGCTTAATGTTGGCGGCAATGACCAAAGACTCGGAAATTACCAATAAAGTGATTTTCAAATGTCAGGAAAAAGGATTGATTTTGTTCTGGCTTTTGTTTGAAGGTTGTGCCATCCGAATTACACCTCCGTTAACCATCTCGGAAGCAGAAATCAGAGAAGGTTGCGCTATCATCCTCGAAGCGATGAATGAGATAGTTGCAGGTTAAAAAGTTGCGCGTTTCGAGTTATAAAAAATTATTTAAACCCGTAACCTTGAACCCGTAACCCGAAATCAAAGAAATTGTTAATTAAATTGTTTACAACAATACCTCACTCTCGCAAAAAAAGAATTGTGTTTCCCTAATTTTATTAAGGATAATTTTAAACCCTACTGTTATGCACCTGGATCACGACGAAGAAGATTACAACTTATCCTTAGCGAAATTTGAATCGATGTTGAAAACCAACAAAGTTTTATTTTTCGATTCAGAGGAGTTCGAGGAAATCATACTGCATTATCTCGACATGGGAAAAGCCTCTTTAGCCAAGAAAGCTTTAAAGTTAGGACTGGAACAACACCCGAAATCTACCGGATTAAAACTGGTTCAAGTAGAAATGCTGGTGTATGACGACAAACTGGATCAGGCAGAAAAGTTACTCAACGAACTGTACGCCATTGAACCAACCAACGAAGAAATTTTTATCCAAAAAGCCAATATTTATTCTAAAAGAGACGACCACGAAAAAGCCGTTGAGTTTTTACAAACCGCCTTGCTTTACACTGAAGATTTTGGCGATGTGTACAACTTAATCGGAATGGAATATCTTTTTATGGACAATTTAGAATTGGCCAAAGAGAACTTCATCAAGTGTTTGGAAGAAGATTTTGAAGACCAATCTGCCCTGTATAATGTGGTGTATTGCTTTGAGTTTTTAGACCAAAATTTGGAAGCCATTGAATACCTCAAAACTTACATCGACCGAAATCCCTACAGCGAAATCGCATGGCACCAATCCGGGCGTTTATATTATGGCGTAAAAGATTATGAAAACGCGGTTCGTTCTTTTGAATTTGCTACTTATATAGATGATGAATTTATTGGTGCTTTCATGGAAAAAGGCAAAGCACTCGAGCGTTTGAAAAGACACGAAGAAGCCATCGAAAGTTACAGCCGTACCATTGAATTAGACGACCCGACTTCTTATGCTTTATTGCGAATTGGGAAATGCTATGAAAAACTGGGCAATAAAGTTGAAGCCTTAAAATACTTTAACAAAACCGTACACGAAGATCCGCTTTTAGACAAAGGTTGGATTGCCATTACCGATTTTTATGTTCGCCAAAAAAACTTCCAAAAAGCCTTATTTTACGTCAACAAAGCATTAGCTATAGATGACCAAAATCGTTTGTATTGGAAACGTTATGCTACCATCAACAAAGCCATGAGCCTTTTTGAAGAAGCGGAGTTTGGCTATAGAAAAGCGGTTGAGCATGGCGACTACCAATTAGACACTTGGTTGTTTTGGGTAGATATGATGCAAAACATGGGCGAAATCAATAACGCTATTCTAACCTTAATCCAAGCCGCAGAATATTTTCCGGAAGAATGCGAAATCGAATACCGATTGGCCGGTTTGCACTTATCTTTAAACGAAGAAGAAAAGGGAAACTTTCACTTGAGCAACGGTTTGCGTATCAATGCCAAACACAATACCATTTTGGAAGAATTGTTTCCATTAGTTTGGGAGAGAAAATCGGTGCAGGATTATATGGCGAAATATAAAAAACCATAATTCATGTCGAAAAGACAATTTGGTCTAATCGGAAAGAACATTTCCTATTCGTTTTCTAAAAAGTATTTTACCGAAAAGTTTGCTTTGGGTAATCTTGCCGATTGTTCTTATGAGAATTTTGATCTACAATCCATAACCGAATTCCCGGAACTTCTTGCCAAAAATCCCGATTTAAAAGGGTTAAACGTAACCATTCCGTATAAAGAAGTTGTGATTCCGTATCTAAACAAGTTATCTAAAAACGCGGTCCAAATTGGCGCTGTCAATGTCATTCGCTTTACCAAAAAAGGAAAACTCAAAGGCTACAACTCCGATTATTACGGTTTTATGAAATCTTTAGAACCACTACTCCAACCGCACCATCAAAAAGCCTTGATTTTAGGAACCGGCGGCGCGGCGAAAGCGGTGGCTTTTGCATTGGATCAACTCGGAATTCTTTACACTTATGTTTCTCGAGAAGCCAAAGAAGGCATGATTGATTATGACCGAATCAACGCAACGACTTTCGATAATTACCACATTGTCATCAATTGCACACCATTGGGCACCAGCCCGGACACTAAAGCTTTTCCTCCTATTCCGTATCATTTTTTTACCGAAAAGCACATTGCCTTCGATTTGATTTACAATCCGGAAGAAACCCAATTTTTAAAGAAGGCAAAAAAGAAAGGCGCAGTCACCAAAAACGGTTATGAAATGTTAGTTTTGCAAGCCGAAAAAGCTTGGAAGATTTGGAATAAATAACGAACTATGAATATCAAACTAATCGCCATAGGTAAAACCGATAATAAATCGTTGCAAACATTGATTGACGATTACACCAAGCGTTTGTCTTTTTACATCAAGTTTGATTTAGACATTATTCCCGACATCAAAAACGTCAAAAACCTATCGGAAGCGCAACAAAAAGAGAAAGAAGGCGAAATGATTTTGGCCAAATTAACCCCAACCGACCAATTGATTTTACTGGATGAAAACGGAACCACATTCTCCAGCGTTGGTTTCTCTGATTATTTACAAAAGAAAATGAATTCGGGTGTCAAAACTTTGGTCTTTGTCATTGGCGGACCTTATGGTTTTAGTGCCGAAGTTTACAAAAAAGCCCAAGGCAAAGTCTCGCTTTCCGAAATGACTTTTTCACACCAAATGGTTCGATTGTTCTTTATCGAGCAATTGTACCGCGGGTTTACGATTTTGCGCAACGAACCTTACCATCATCAGTAGGCAGTTGGGAGTGAACAGTTGGGAGTGAACAGTTTAGTAGATGTATTCTCGTTTGGTATTAATGGTCACCCCTTTTTGAGTGACTTCTAGGTTTTTCAAGAAGAGTTTGTATTCGATGTATTTTCCGAAAGACATGCCTTTATCGAAAGAAAAATAGATTCTGGAATTCGGCATTTTATTGATAAACTCTTGCAATTGATTTTTGGAGAAAACCAATTCGTTGTAATGCACCAAATCATTTCGGTCTAAGTGGAAATACTTGACGTTGAAATCGGGCTTTTCTAATTTGTAATGAATTTTGGTAAACGGCATAAACGCCAAGTTCTTTTTTACTGTGTCTGTGTAAGTGAAGTAATTTTCAGAAACAACATTTTTGTGAGCGCTTTTGTCTTTCTTATTTTGCAGTTTTTTTACTTCCAAAATTACTTTGCGCAGCGGTAATCGTTTGTCAATGTTAAACAACCAATTCGTTGAGCTGATAGAATTGTTTCGGTTCACATCAACAATCGTATCCTTTTCTTCTAATTTAAAAAAGAAATATATAGGCGAATGGTCTTTTACTTCCGCGACTATCGTTTCTTGAGCCACCGGCAACAAAACTTCTTTATCCTCACCACAGGAAATCATCAGAATGAAAACTAACAGAAAAACAATTTTTTTCATTTTATCATTTGGGGTTTAAACTATTGTGCAATTTTACGCATTCTATGGCTTCTTTCACATCATGCACTCTTAAAATATTACTACCTTTTTGTAAAGCGATGGTATTTAAAACCGTGGTGCCGTTCAACGCAAATTCGGCAGAAGTTCCCAAAGTTTTGTAAATCATGGATTTTCGGGAAATACCAACTAGAATAGGCAAATCAAGCATTTGAAACAACTCCAAATTATTCATGAGTTCAAAGTTTTGTTCCAAGGTTTTGGCAAAGCCGAATCCGGGATCGATAATCAAATCGTTAATACCTAAACTTCTTGCTTCTGCTATTTTTTCAGAGAAATAGAACAAGACTTCCTTGGTGATATTGTCAT
>NZ_CAMLRU010000061.1 GCF_946482535.1 uncultured Flavobacterium sp. | reverse complement strand
AAAGATTAAAATTAGAAAACCTGATTCCAACAGAAGTACGGGAATTTTTCAACCCAAATAAAGAAGATTTATACGAATTGCAATACCCCGTTTTACAATATCCGACTAAAGTCAACAGTCTGAATTTAGACAAATCACCTAACTTTTCAGGAAAACTAACCGGTGTCAAAGGACAATATTTACTATTTGAAGACGGTACTGTTTTTAACGTTCGAACCTTTGAAGGCTATGTGGTAAAAATCAGTATTTAAATAAAAAACCCTTTCAGTGACGAAAGGGTTTCTTTTTTTATTTTGTCGGCGTCGGTGTTGTTTCCGTTTTTGGCGCTTCCTTTTTCTTTTTATTGAACAAGTCTTTGATTAGACTGTTGGCTTTGGTTTTTACATCTGTCTTTACATCAGTTTTGGTGGTGTCATTTTTGGGTTTGGTAGCATTCGATATGACACTGTTCAAAGCATCTTTAGTGCCCGAAACCAATTTGTCTTTTTGTTGTTTGACCAAATTATTAACCAAGGATGTTGTGGCTTGCTTAACATCAGTAGTCACTTTCGGATTGGAGAAACTGCCGCCCAACATAGCGTTAATCGGAACATTCTCTACTTTTTTGGCGTCGGCCGGAGATAGTTTGGCGATTAAATTATTGGCTTCGGTTCCCAAATATTTAGCCGGAACATCTAATTTCAAATTGTAGTTCATACTTTGGTCAAAACCATGCGTTCCGCCAATATTGACTTTGATGTCTTGGTATTTTAAATCGAAGGGTTTTACGTTTACTTTCCCGTTTTTGAAAGTAATCGCTGCTTTTAAATCGTTGAGGTTTAATTTTTTCAAATCCACAAAATTCAGCTTGTCATCCAAAGCGGTCAGCAAGGTTGAATTGCTCGAATTGACTGTAGTCGAAAGCAATTGTCCCAACAAATCTCCGGATAAACTGTTCAAATCAGGTGTCATTTCTTTGGCATCTAAATTTCCGGATAATTTGATTTTGGAATTCAGTTTTCCGTTAATCACACCGGCAATCGGCGCAATTTTTTTCATCATGTCTAGTTGCGTAAAGGTTTGCATAATGTCGACACCATTCAAACCCAAATCCATGTTGAATTTCGGTGTTTTTTCTTTAGTCGAAACATCACCGTTGAACGCAATTGAGCCGCCGAAAATATCGGTTTTACCGTTTTCTAAAGTGGCCTTTTGGTCTTTGATAATTACTTTACCCGAAACATTTTTAAGTACCAAATTATCATATAAAACCGTATTGGCTTTAGCCGTTAAGGAACAATTCAAAAATGCCGGAATTTTCATTGGTTCGTTGGCTTTCGTTTCTTTTTTGGTATCGACTTCCGTGGTCATAAAATCGTTTACGGCTAACTGATTGGATTGCAAATTGAAGTTCCCTTTCAATTCTTGGTTTTTAAATACAAAACCGTAGAAATTTTCCAAGACACCATTCACCGCCAAATCGGTTTTTCCGGTTACGGCATTGAATTGTTTCAGATTTACACGACTCGGATCAAAAGACACCAATGCTCTGGAAATTTTCATCGTTTTGCCGTTCTCATCGGTATAATTAAATCCTGTTAAATCGATGGTTCCGGCATTTTTAATGCGGGCATAATCGCTTTTTTCTACCGATTGCATGTCGAATTCCGTTTTCACATCGGCTTTTAAAACTCCGGTTAAAGGTTTGTCTAATTTGACCGGATAAGCTTTAGTCACGTTGGCCAAGTTAATAGTGCCTTTGAGTTCGGCATTGACCAAAGCATTTTCGGCTACATTTTTAATATTGGCTTTGGCATTAAAAACATCTTGGTCAATTTGGAACGACAATTTATCTAAATTCACATAAGTATCATTCATCAAACCGGTTTCGTTGATGATTTTGGTATCGATAACAATGTTTTGCACCGATTTCGGTAAATTAGGGTATTGGAACGAAGCGTTATTCGAAGCAATATCAATATTGAATTTTGGCACTGTTGTATCGGTTAATTTTCCTTTGGCAAATCCGGTAACGGTAAAATCGCCATTGGTTTTCACGTCTTTCAAGTTGCTCGAATATTGCGCCGGAATTAAACCTAAGAAATTTTTAAACGAAGAAGTCGGTGTTTGAAAAGTCAAATCATAGACTTGTCCGTCATCTACCATTTGGATAAATCCGTCAAATTTTAAAGGCAATTCGTTGATTTTGGCTTCATTTTTCTTGAAAGTATATTTGCTTAGGTCTAAATCGATACCTAAAATCGCATCCAATGATATCGCTACATTTTTCATGTAATTCACTTTATCCATATCGAGCGAAACTTTGGTGGTGGTTTTGGTGGTTAAATCCAATTTAGAAGCGGCAAAATCTCCTGTTCCTTGGTGGTTGATGCTGTCTAAAACCATTTTGATTTTGGACCGTTCGTCGTAGTATTTAAACTTGAAATTCTCCACCGAATATTCTTTGATTTTTAAAGAAAGCGGTTTGCTTTTACTGTCGTCAGCTTTCTTTTCTTCTTTTAAAGCGATATCAAAATTGCCGACACCGTCTTTGTTAAAAATGATATTGATTAAGCCGTTTTTAGAATCGATGCCGTCAATTTGCATGGGTTCAGTATCGCTATTGAACAATTGCCCGATAGACATTTTCAGATTTAACTCGTCAAAAGCTACTAAAGTATCACCTTCAAAAGGTGCTTTGTTGATGATGGAGAGTTTTTCAACTTTTACACTGGCATTGGGAAAATTGCGAAACAAACTCAAATGGGCATCCGCGAAAGCCACTTTGGCATCGACTTTTTCGTTGATGGCTTTTTCGATTTTGGCTTTGATTTGGTCTTTAAAGAAATACGGAATCGCAAAAGCGGAAACCACTAACAGCAACAAAACAATTCCGATAATTTTTAGGCTTTTCTTTAACATGATGTGATAGATTTAGTTACGCATTGGCTAAACAAAAATAATGCCTTTTGCCGATATTAAGGTTACTATTTAAAGAAGTTTTATGATTTTGGTGCCAACGAATTGTTGAGAAATTGTTATTAACAGTCGGGTATTTTTTGCCGTTATTCTGAAATAGTTTTAGTTAATTTGTGCTTCTATGAACAAGCAGCATCAGGTCATTTTATCATTGGGCACCAACCAAGGCAATCGTCTCGAAAACATTGAGCGTTGCATTGATTGTTTGCACAAAGAGATTGGCACGATCATCCGAGTTTCCAAACTTTATGAAACACCTTCATGGGGTTTTGAAAGCGAGAAGTTTTACAATTGTGCAGTGGTGATGAATACCCATAAATCGGCACACCAAATCTTAGAAGAAGTGTTGTTGCTTGAGGAAGCTTTAGGAAGAGTTCGAGAGAATGTTGACGGTTATCAAGCCCGAATGATTGACATCGATGTAATTGCTTTTGACGAAGAAATCATCGCTTCCGAAAAATTGCAAGTGCCGCATCCCGAAATGCAAAACCGCTTGTTTGTATTGTTGCCGATGCGCGATTTAAATCTCGATTGGCGTCATCCTATTTTGCAAAAATACTTGCACGAATTGTTAGTCTTATCCGAAGATAAAAGCAATTGCAAAGTGGTGCAAAATTTGGAAATTCCTATCGCCAAAATCAAGTTAGACCATTTCAATTACATCGCAATCGAAGGCAATATCGGCGCCGGGAAAACGACTTTGACCAATAAATTAGCCGAAGATTTCAATGCGAAAACCGTATTGGAACGCTTTGCCGATAATCCGTTTTTGCCGAAGTTTTATGAAGACCAAAGTCGGTACGCATTTCCGTTGGAGATGTCTTTTTTGGCCGATAGATACCAACAAATTTCCGATGATTTGGCGCAGTTTGATTTGTTTAAGGATTTTATCGTGGCCGATTATCATATTTTTAAATCGTTGATTTTTGCCAAAGTGACTTTGGCGGAAGATGAGTATCGCTTATACAAAACCATGTTTGATATCATCTACAAAGAAATGCCGAAGCCCGATTTGTATATTTATTTATACCAAAGTACCGAAAGACTTTTGGCCAACATCAAAACCCGAGGTCGAAGTTACGAACAAGAAATTCCGGCGGATTATTTGGAAAAAATCAACAATGGTTATTTGGATTACATCAAATCTCAAAAGGATTTGAACGTCTTAATTATAGATGTAACCAATAGGGATTTCCTGAACAATCAAGACGATTATGTTTTTGTTTTGGAAGAAATTCGAAATAAAATACAATAAGATTATTATCGCATCATCGCAAAGTGGCCTTTGATTTCGGGTGTGGAGTCGTTTATTTTAGCTACAAACCAATAATCGGTAGAAGGCAAAAGTGTCCCGTTATAGGTGCCGTCCCAAGCCGGATTGTATCGGTTTAAAACCGCAATAAGTTTGCCGAATCGATCAAAGATTCTCACTTCGGCGTTAGAAAAATAATTGGCTCCTTTAATAGACCAAGTATCATTTATGTTGTCTCCGTTCGGAGTGAAAAATTCAGGTATAGAAATCACGACAAAAGGTTTTTGATCCAAGCCGCATTGGTTTCTTTCTCTGACATAGCCTATATACATTCCGCCTTCATTCAGCACAAAAACATTGGAACTTTGATAAATTATTCCGTCAAGGGAATATTCAAAATCACCACTTTCTGTTGTGTTGATAGTTACTTGTAATCCGTTGGTTTCTATAGATGAAATTACAGGCTGAGTATGGTAGGTTATGCTGAAGTTTTTGGTTTTAGAACAACTTTCGGGAGCCGGCGTGGTGACTACAACAGAATAATTGGTCAAGCCGTTAGCGACTATGGTTTGTGTTGTTTCTCCGGTCGACCAAAGATAGGTCATGTTTGGATTGTCAGCGCTTAGCACAATAGTGTCGCCTTCACATACTTCCAGTGTTTCATCGGTTACCACCGGTGAAGCGTATACCAGAACTTCCACCGTGGCCCTATCGGAATGACAACCATTGTAATCTGCCTCGGCATAATAAACGGTGTCTTGATGGATATTAGGAACGACAAAATGCGTTCCTAAAAAAATAGGATTGTTGCTGGTTGGACTATCATACCAATACATAATCCCTGAGGAAGTAACTACGTCAATCACTGTATAACTTTCATCGCACATAAAGTAGGGAGAAGTCACCGTTAAAATGGGTTTCGGAGTAACAGAAGCCGTAACCGGTACTCTTGAATTATCGGGACACCCGTTGAAATGAGGAGCTGCATAAAAAGTGGTAGTTGAAGCTATGCTTGGCGTAACAAAAGTATTGCCCGATCCGAGCAGTGTGCCACCTGTAGCAGAAGAATACCAATGAACTGTGCCGGTATTTGAAACAGCTTGCAAGGTTACGGTTCCGGTTCCGCATCGGATGGCTGTGGCGGTATTGGTTATGGTAGCAATCATCAAAGTTGTACTGGTTGATATAGAGAGAATCGGATCTCCCGGACTACCGCCATATTCTACAATATATCCTTTGGGTTGGTAACTTCCGCTTGTTGCTCCGGTGTTAGATAAATCATTCCAAGAACCCGGAATCCCTACACCCTGAGCGGTAATATGTGCATAATCTTCATCCCCCGAATTATTAGGTTCCCCGTTATTCCAAAAAGCATAATTTGTAGTAAAACCGGTAAAGTTTCCATTCCAAAATACGGTTCCGGTTTCCGGTCCGGTCATCCATTTCCAAATGCCTTCGGTTTCTTCATCACTACCGCCTATCCAGCCGGCGCCGGTGGTTTGTTCTCCTGCAATTTGGGCTTCTTCGGCTGAGGTTATAGTAGCTAAGTAGCCTTGTAATCCATAATAAGTACTGGCTTGTGCGGCGGCTTTTGCGGCAGACCAAGTGATTCCGATATTGGGAATATAAAGATAGTAATGGCCATTTGAAGGTAGATAATTAGCTTGTCCTACCGTAATAGAAAAGTTACGAGTGCCGCTTGGGCTAGCCGATGTGGAGGCAAATTCAATGTCTTTTATGGCGCTTACCAATTCGGCATATGTTGGCTGAACACTCACGCCGGTTAAAGTTAATGTTCCGGTTGCGGCATTCCAATCGGTGTTGATATTAGGATGGGTTCCGGTTAATGTTAAACTATCGCTACCTAAGTCGTAGCCTGATGAAATCTGTATGTATATGGCATCAATTCCGTAGTCATCGGGATCGGTTATGGTCATGTCAGTGACAATTTTCATCGATGTTCCCGGACAGTAAATTTGGTTTCCCGTAGCGATTAATGTTGGGGCGATATTAGTTGCTTGAAAGTTGGCAAAAGAAAGAAAAGCACTTCCCCGAGCGTGTTGTATAGACCAAACCAAGAATAGTAAGAATAGCGCAAAATTCCTTTTCATGGCTATAAAAATAATTAAAAACAGACGCTTTCGGTGATAATATTTTCTTAAATATGGGTTAGAGCATTAAAAAGTCATCTTTTGAAAGATATCCCAAACCACAATTCCGGCACTAACGGAAATATTTAGAGAATGTTTGGTGCCAATTTGTGGAATTTCAATAGAGCCGTCGCAAAGTTCGATGGCTTTTTGGGAGACTCCATAGACTTCGTTCCCAAATACTAAGGCGTAGCGGTTTTTTTTATCAACCGTAAAATTTTGAAGAAAAACAGCATTTTCAACTTGTTCTATGGCAAACACTTTAATGTTTTCTTTTTTAAGATTTTGGATGACATCGGTCACCTCTTTTTGGTATTCCCAAGTGACAGTTTCGGTTGCGCCTAAGGCTGTTTTGTGGATTTCTTTGTTTGGAGGAATGGCAGTTATGCCGCACAGGTAAATTTTTTCAATTAAAAAAGCATCAGCTGTTCTGAAAACCGAGCCAATGTTATGCAGACTTCTGATATCGTCAAGTATAATGGTGATGGGTGTTTTTTCGGCTTCTTTGAAGTCGGCTATTGATTTTCGGTCTAGTTCTTTATTTTCCAGCTTCCGCATTATTTTATTTTTTGTATTATACAATTCGTCCTTTGGACGTATATGGCAAAGATATTCAAAAAAAAAGTCCTGATTCAATCAGGACTTTTTTGAATTTATAATTAAGTGCGATTAGCTTTTGGTAGGCTCAACTTTAGTTTCAGCCGGTAAAACATTTCCTTTGATAGTCAACACTTTGTTTTCTTGACCTACTGCATTTGATTTTACAGTAACTGTTTTTTGGAAAGATTGTCCTGCTCTTGAAGTGTCATATTTCACTCCGATTACACCTCTTTCTCCCGGTTGGATTGGTTTTTCCGGTTTAGAAGGCACAGTACATCCGCAAGAACCTTGAGTGCTTTCGATGATTAATGGTTTGGTTCCGTTGTTAACGAATACGAATTCTCTTTTTCCGTCAGAGTTGGCAGGAATAGTTCCGTAATCGATAGTTTCGTTTTCGAATAACATGCCCGGTCCGTCAACTTTAGGTGTTTCCACTTTTGTAGCCGCTTTTGTAGCTACTTTTTTTGCAGTTTGAGCATTAGATGTAACGCCAAAAGCAACTAAGGCAGCAAGTAAAATTATTTTTTTCATTTTTATTATGTTTTTAAGTTTCTGTAGCAAATCTATCCAAAATATAAAACCGAGTCTTTTTTTTTGCCTTAATATTAAATTAATTTTTTTTGCATCGGCTATTCGACCTAAAATATTTAAATTCGCTTTCTTATAAATTTAAATCGAAATCCATTGTCAGCCAAAGAGACCAAAGCCAAGGAAACGCCTTTAATGAAGCAATACAACGAGATTAAAAATAAATATCCCGATGCTTGTTTGCTGTTTAGAGTAGGTGATTTTTATGAAACTTTTGGAGAAGATGCCATTCGAGCATCTAAAATTCTCGGCATAGTTTTAACCAAACGCGGCGCCGGTTCAGAAACAGAAACGGCTTTGGCCGGATTTCCACATCATTCTTTAAACACTTATTTACCTAAATTAGTTAAAGCCGGTTTACGAGTGGCTATTTGTGATCAATTAGAAGATCCTAAAATGACCAAAACCATCGTAAAACGCGGGGTAACCGAATTGGTAACACCCGGAGTTTCTATGAATGATGAGGTTCTACATTCTAAATCGAATAATTTTTTGGCTTCAATTTACTTTAGTAAACGGCAATTGGGTGTGGCTTTTTTAGATGTTTCTACCGGAGAATTTTTAACGGCACAAGGCAATGAAGAATACATAGACAAGTTGTTGCAGAATTTCAGTCCGAGTGAGATTTTAATTCAGAAGAATAATAAAGCACAATTCAAAGAAGCTTTCGGAGAAGATTTTAATGTCTTCTATCTGGAAGATTGGGTTTACAAAGAAGATTATGCGGTGGAAACTTTGCAAAATCATTTCCAAACCAATTCTTTAAAAGGTTTTGGGATAGAAGAATTGCAAGACGGTATTATCGCTTCGGGTGCGATTCTGTATTATTTATCGGAAACACAACACAACAAAGTACAGCACATTACCAATATTCAGCGCATAGCCGAAGATGCTTATGTTTGGATGGATCGATTTACGATTCGAAATTTAGAATTATACCACAGTCATTCTCAAAATGCCGTTACGCTTTTGGATGTAATCGATAGAACGCTTTCGCCAATGGGATCAAGGTTGCTGAAACGTTGGTTGGCTTTGCCTTTGAAAGATATCATTAAGATAAGAGGTCGTCACGAAGTGGTGGCTTATTTGAAAGACAATCAAAAAATTCTTCAAAAAATTCAATACCAAATCAAACAGATTTCCGATTTGGAACGCCTGATTTCAAAAGTGGCCACCGGAAAGATTTCGCCACGCGAGGTGATTTATCTCAAAGAATCTTTAGATGCGATTATTCCAATAAAGACTATCGCACTCGAAAGTAAACAGGAAGCTGTTCGCGTTATCGGGGATAATTTGCATGCTTGTGATTTGCTTCGCGAAAAAATAAAAACTACCCTAAATCAAGATTCACCGGTTTCAATAGCCAAAGGCAATGCCATTGCTACAGGCGTTCATGCCGAACTGGATGAGCTCAGAAGCATTGCGTTTTCGGGTAAAGAATATTTGGAAGGCATTGAAGCCAGAGAATCGGAACGCACCGGAATATCTTCACTTAAAATATCCTTCAACAATGTTTTTGGTTACTATATAGAAGTTAGAAACACCCATAAAGACAAAGTGCCGGCTGAATGGATTCGCAAACAAACTTTGGTCAATGCCGAAAGATACATTACTGAAGAACTTAAAGAATACGAAACCAAAATTCTCGGCGCCGAAGAAAAAATCCACCAAATTGAAAGCCATTTGTTTGAACAATTGGTGATTTGGATAGGCACTTACATCAAGCAGGTTCAGTTAAATGCCAATTTGATTGCTCAATTAGACTGTCTGACTTCCTTTGCGCAATTGGCTATAGAAAATGATTATGTGTGCCCAATTTTAGACGAAACCTTCGAATTGGAAATTACCAACGGTCGTCATCCTGTGATTGAAAAACAATTGCCGGTTGGGGTGCCTTATGTAGCCAATGATGTTTTTTTAGACAGAGAAACGCAACAAATCATTATGATTACCGGGCCAAACATGTCGGGTAAATCGGCGATATTAAGACAAACTGCCTTAATAGTTCTCTTGGCGCAAATGGGAAGTTTTGTTCCGGCAGAGAAAGTGAGAATGGGTGTAGTTGATAAAATTTTTACCAGAGTAGGTGCCAGCGATAACATTTCGATGGGCGAATCAACTTTTATGGTAGAAATGAATGAAACGGCTTCTATCTTGAACAATATTTCAGATCGAAGTTTGGTCTTGTTAGACGAAATCGGTCGCGGAACGAGTACTTATGATGGTATCTCAATAGCATGGGCGATAGCGGAGTTTTTACACGAAAATCCGGCAAGGCCAAAAACCTTGTTCGCTACACATTATCACGAGTTAAATGAAATGAGTGAATTGTTGCCTCGAATTCAGAATTACAATGTTTCGGTGAAGGAATTAAAAGATACAGTTCTTTTCATCAGAAAGTTGGTTAAAGGCGGAAGCGCCCATAGTTTCGGAATTCACGTAGCTAAAATGGCCGGTATGCCTCAAATGGTGATTCAGAAAGCCCAAAAGCTGTTGAAGAGACTCGAGAAAAATCATTCGAGCGATGCGCTTAATACTATAAAATCGGCAAAAGATGAAATGCAGCTCAATATATTCAGTATGGATGATCCTTTGTTGGAAGAAATCAGAGAAGATATTTTAAATTTAGACATCAATACTTTGACACCGGTAGAAGCTTTAATGAAGCTAAACGAGTTAAAAAGAATGTTGTTGAAAAAATAACATATCGGTTGATTTTGCTAATCAAGGAATTAGATTTTCAAAAAGTTTTTTTCTGAAAAAAGGTTTGTATAATTCAATTTTAGTATTACATTTGCATCCGCAATACAGCACAAGTATTGCAGCTCTTATAAAATTTGAAATGCGAAAATAGCTCAGTTGGTAGAGCGCGACCTTGCCAAGGTCGAGGTCGCGGGTTCGAGCCCCGTTTTTCGCTCAACATCTAGTTTGCTCGGATGGTGAAATTGGTAGACACGCTGGACTTAAAATCCAGTGAACAGCAATGTTCGTGCGGGTTCAAGTCCCGCTCTGAGTACAAAAGCCTCTAACTTTGTTAGGGGCTTTTTTTATTGATTATCTTTAGGATTCTATGGGAACTTTTGTAATAAGCAAACGATTAAACGACTTCTATAAATTTGAGTTTGTCTCCAGAAAAGGCAAAACCATTTTCACCAGTAAGGATTATGAACTGCGTTTTGAATGCGAGGAGGCTATTGAGGATTTCAAGGCTTCTATAGATGCTTGTCAGTTTCTTAGATTTAAAACAGCCAAAGGAAAATGTTTCTTTAAGTTGATGAAGGCCGAAACGGTTTTGGCGACCAGCAGGAAGTACTCTACAGAGTTGATGATGCAGAAAGGAATTTCGGAAATTGTTAAATATGGTTCGCAAGCTGAAATTTTAGATTTCTCGGCAGGAGATTCTATATTTTCGGAACTTTAATAATTAAAAGTTTTTCGGTATTTATTTAAAAAAAAGAAAGCCACGCATTGCGTGGCTTTAATTCTTTCTAAAAATAATTAGTTGCTAATTATTTTTTTTCAGTAGCTGGAGCTTCAGTAGCTGGAGCTTCAACTGCAGGAGAATCTACTGCTGGAGAATCAACAGCAACTTCTGGAGTTTCAACAGCTGGAGAATCAACAGCTACTGAATCAGTAGTAGCAGCAGCTTCAGTCTCAGCTTGTTTACAAGATACTACAGTTAATGCAGCAACAACAGCTAAACTTAAAAATACTTTTTTCATCTTACTTAATTATAAAAGGTTAATTATTAATTCGGAGCAAAGATATAAATTTTTTTATTTCGAAAAAGTTTTATTTAACTTTTTTTAAAAAATCTCAATTTTGCTTCGCTTTTCAGTTATCAACAATCGTGCCAAAACTTAAGAATTGCTTAATTTATTCTATTTTTTCTTTGACTCAATGATTTTCATTTCCTTAATAAGGTTGTCTGCACCGGCAAATTTATCAATGATGAACAATACATAACGAAGGTCAACCATGATGTTTCGGCATATTTCAGGAGAATAATAGATATCGCTCATCGTGCCTTCCCAAACTCTGTCAAAATTCAGGCCAATTAAATTGCCATCGGCATCCAATGCCGGACTGCCCGAGTTTCCACCCGTGGTGTGATTGGTTGCTATAAAAGCTACCGGTATTTTGCCTTTAGCACCATAATTTCCGTAGTCTTTGGTGTTGTATAAGTCGATTAATTTTTTGGGTACATCAAACTCATAATCGCCCGGAATGTATTTTTCGATTACACCGTCTAAATAGGTAAACGGTTCGTAAATCACAGCATCATTAGGTTTGTAGCCTTTGATTTTTCCGTAAGTTACTCTCAATGTACTGTTAGCATCCGGGAAAATACGGTCTGATTTTTGGCTCAATTCTAAAATGGCTTTCATGTAGGTTCTTTGTGTAGCCACATTTCTCAGATTGATTTCATCATATTTTGGCGCTACATTTTTTATATACCCATCAGCCATGGCTTTAATTACCTGAAATCCTTTGTCTTTATTCAAATTTTCTAAAACAGTTTTGCTGTCGCCGGTTAGCAATACTTTGATTTTATCATAGCTAACCAATTGGGATTGGGAAAAAACTTCGGAAGTCAAATCGGATGCATTAATATTTTCGAAAGTACTTGGTAAAAACTGTTTCGGATATTTTGCTGTGTATAGGGCAATCAATTTTTCGAAAACTTTTTCGTCTACTTTGGCATTGAAATCTTTGTAAAAATCGCCTAAACCATTGATTAAATTGTTTCTTCTGTCGTTAAAAGATTGCTCTCCTTTGGTGTTGTAAATTTGTTCCAATTGGTACAATTTGTAACCCAAACTCAGAATTTCAGTATTGCGCAAAGCCACTTCGGTAAAGACATCTCTGGCCAAAGCATAGTCTTTAATTTCACCATAATTTTTTTCAAAATCGGCCAATAAATTGCCGTATTCCGCTTGCTTTCCGGCTGCTGTAACTTTCTGTTGGAAGTTGGCTTCGAACTCTTTTTTAATACCTACAGCGTTCGATTTTTTCAACCCTTTGGTTTCGCCCATCCATTTTTTCCATGAGTTTGCAATTCCTGCGTTTTTTGAAGCATATTGAATTTTAATAGCATTGTCTTTTCGCATGAATTCATTTTGCACTTTTAAAGCAGCATCTCTGATTTCAACTTTAGCCGGGTTCAAAGTATTTACAATTTGCTCAACGGCAACCGCAGGCAAGTATTCCTGAGTTCTTCCCGGATAACCCAAAACCATAGTAAAGTCGTTTTCTTTTAAGCCTTTGATGGAAATAGGGAAGAAATATTTGGGTTTGTAAGGTACATTCTCAGTAGAGTAAGCCGCCGGACGATTATTTTTATCGGCATAAATTCGGAACAATGAGAAATCGCCGGTATGTCTTGGCCAAACCCAGTTGTCGGTATCTGATCCAAATTTTCCGATGGAACTTGGTGGCGCACCAACCAAACGAACATCGCGGAAAGTTTCAGTTACAAACAAAAGGTATTGATTGCCGTCATAAAATGTACGGATGCTGTTTTCCTGCCAAGCTTCTTTCGGCAAGGTTCGACTCAGAATTCCAATGTTTTCTTGAATTTTTTTCTGCTTTTCGGTTTCGGAAGCTAAAGTAGTTACGCCTTCTAAAACCTTAGTGGTTACATCTTCTATGCGAATGATGAACGTCACAAACAAGTCTTTGTTAGGTAATTCGTCTTCCATTTTGTAGGCCCAAAAACCATCCGTTAAATAATCGTGCTCAACAGTAGAGTGGCTTTGAATATTGTCGTAACCGCAATGGTGATTGGTTAATATCAATCCTTTGTCTGAAATCACTTCGGCTGTACAACCACCGTCAAAATGAGGTACAGCATCTTTCAAGCTGGATTTGTTTACGGCATAAATATCATCGGCACTGATTTTCATGCCTAAATTTTTCATTTCGCTTTCGTTCATTCCTTTTAATAAAGAAGGAATCCACATACCGCCTTGTTGCGCTTGGGTTTGAACAAAAACAAATAAGAGAAGAAGTCTTAAAAATTTCATGAGTTAAATTTGTTTGTATGTAAAGTTTATTTGTTTGGTTTTAGTCGGTTTTGTTACGGACATGTCTCAAAATTACCTCAGTCGCTCCGATATTCATTTGGACAAAAGTTTCGCAAATGTGTCCTTTTTCATGCCGAATATCTTCGTTTGAAATTAGGTTTTGCAAAGCATCGTTTAGTTCGTCTTGATTGGAAATAGAAATACAACCTTCCATATTGACCAAAGCTGTGGCTTCCGCGAAGTGCGAATAGTTCGGGCCAACCACTATCGGAATCCCAAAAGTAGCCGGTTCTAAAATATTGTGAACACCGGGATTACCAAAACCACCACCAACATAAGCAATATCGGCATAGCTGTAAATTTTGGTCAAAATACCGATGGTGTCAATGATGAAAACTTGAAAATAGGATAAATTTTTACCTTCTTTTTCTGAAAATAAAACCGTTGGTTTTGAGATTTGAGATTTGAGATTTGAAATTTGCTCCGCTTTGATATTGTGCGGCGCAATGATAAATTTTACCTTATCATTAGTTTGGTTGATGAAATTCACCAATAAACTCTCGTCTTTTGG
>NZ_CAMLRU010000060.1 GCF_946482535.1 uncultured Flavobacterium sp. | reverse complement strand
TTTCGATTCGCTTTTTACACATTTCACAATTGCCGTTGACTTCAATATTGTGCTTGGCATTTTTATTCTTTTTTTCTTGCGCTTGAGCGGTAAATGACACCAACAAAACAAGCATTCCGATTACTATATTTTTCATTATTCTACTTTTTTAATTATTATTTAAATTGCTTTTTGATATTGGATACTCTATTTAATTTTAAATCTCAATCCGCCGTAATACATGGCTCCAAATACCGGCGCATATACAATTGACGTATCAAAATTTGGACCGAAAGGATCATCTGCACCTAAAACGGCTTTGTGTTGTGTATAATTCCCAATATTTTCTCCTCCGATATACACTTCAAAAGTACTCGAAAAAGTTCTGGTAATTTGCGCATTCATCGTAGAGAACGAAGGCGAAAAATTCGGCAATCTGTCGTGGTGCGGATTGGTTGATGTATTGGGTAATTGTTGTGGGCCTAACCAATTCCAAGTATAGTCAAATTTCCATTGCTTTCCTTTTTCTACAATGTGTGTGGCATATTCAACATTCCCGAAAAAACGGTGTTTAGCTTGCAACGGTCTTTGGTAACTGCCCGAAATATAATCGGTGGAAATGTCGTAATATTTATAAGCCGTTCTCACATTCAAATGCTTGATGATTTCCAGGTTGAAATCCAACTGCAAACTGTTGGCGTATGATTTTCCGTCCAAGTTATAAAACAAAACTTCTTGTGGTGAATTCATCACGTCAACCACGGCTTGGTTTTGGAAATCGGTTCGGTAAAAGTCAATAGTGGTATCCGCTTTCATTCCGAAAAACATAAAGTTTTGGGTAAAACTTAAACCGTAGTTCCAAGCAATTTCGGCTTCCAAACCATAAATTTTTCCGTTGGTATCTAAAACCGAAAACACTCTTGAGCTGGCAAAAAGATTTTGGTTTTCGGCATAAATATTCGCCGCACGTTTTCCTCTTCCGGCAGAAAAACGAAAAACCGCCTTTTCCCAAGGATTGTATTTCACGTGTAATCTCGGAGTGAAAAACGCTCCTAACCTATTGTGATAATCCAATCTTCCGCCCAAAATATAACTGAACTTATCGTTATCATCGTAAGTGTATTCGAAGAAAGCGCCAACCGAATTGTCAATGCGACTCACATCGGCCAAGTTCACAAACTCGGAATATTTATCATACGTAAAGTTCAATCCGGTGGCAAACTTGTTCATGGTATTGCTGATAATGGAATTGAAAATTAAATTCGAATAATAACTTTGTTGCTTGATATTGTATTGGTTTAACCCAAAGTAAGATTGCTGGTTATGATTGCTGAAAGCGTTTTGAAAACCGATACTTTGGAACGGCATGTCTTTGAAAACATAACCTACTTTTGAACTGAAATCCAATCGCTCGGTATTGATTTCCGAACCCCAAAAGTTAGTAGTCAATTGGTCTCTGTCGGGATCAAAATCGAGTTCACCGGTTTGTTTTTCATCATTCATGTAACGAATATTTAAAAACGAAACCCAACCCGATTCCGGATTAGCATATTGCCAACGGTTGGCTATATTTAATTGTTTACCCAAAGGATTGTCCATAAAACCATCGTCATTCATATCGTTTTTGGAAACACGAGCATTACCGTGCACAAACAAACTGGTCGCCCATTTATCAGACACTTTTTTGTTGAAATGAGTATTCAATTCGAAACGACTTCCGGTATCGCCGTAAGCATTTAAAAAGAACGGAATATCGCCTATGGGTTTGATTAATTCGGTGTTGATTTGGCCCGAAATGCTTTCGAAACCGTTGACCACACTTCCGGCTCCTTTGGTAATTTGGATACTTTCTACCCAAGTTCCGGGCGTAAACGACAATCCGTAAGCTTGAGAAGCACCACGAACAGAAGGCACATTTTCTTCGGTAATCATGATGTACGGACTGGTTAATCCGAGCATTTTGATTTGTTTGGTTCCGGTCAAGGCATCCGAAAAATTAACGTCAATGGACGGATTGGTTTCGAAGCTTTCGGCCAAGTTACAACAAGCGGCTTTGAGTAATTCCTTGCTGGTAACCAAAGTGGTATTGGCCGTGCCTTTTATTGATTTTTTTATTCCTTTTTGATTGCCTTCTACCGTTACGGTTTTTAAGGTATCTTGCTTCAAAGTTTCTTGTGAAAATCCGAAAGCAGAAAACAACAACGTTAGGAAAAACAGTGTTTTTTTCATTAGTATTGATTTAAAATTAATTCGATTAAACGATTTCCATTATAGACCATGAAAATCTGAACGGAATTAAAATTAAATCAAGCGTAAAAAGTGTATTGACAATAGAGTTGGTAAAGTGGCGGTGCGTTAGAGTCACAATAGAAAGCCACTTTTTCATCCACGTATTTTGGCGAAGCTGCTACGGCAAAAACGTGAGTTTTATATTCAGAAAAATAAGCCGGTTCAAAATCGAGGGAAATGGTTTTGAGGATGATTTTCTCGGTTTTGTTTTTTAAATCGACTTTCTTATCGGAACAACAGTCTTTATGCGTAGTTTCGACTTTGGCGCAGCAGGTTTTTTCGACTACTACCGGCATGTCGCAAACTTCTTCTTTAGAAAAAACAGAGGAAATAGAAGCTATTTTCCCTTCACAAAAATGCACGGTAAACGCCAGGCCCGAGTTGGAAACCAAGATGAGCATGGCGATTAAAATACTGATGTGCTTTTTGAAATTCATGGCACAAAGTTAACAATATTCCGTTCCTAAAAACTTAAAAAGGTCTTAAAACTTACAATTCAAACTCTTGGCCCATCATGGGAACAGAACAATCAAACCCATATTTTTCTTGAATTTTGATACGCAATTCATCAGCCGGTTCATTTTCGCCATGGACCAAAAACACTTTTTGAGGTTTGTCCCCAAGTTCCGAAAGCCAATTGAGCAAATCATTTTGGTCACCATGAGCCGATAAGCCTTCGATTTCTAAAATTTTGGCCAAAACCGGATAATATTTCCCGTAAATTTTAATTTCTGTCGCGCCTTCGAGTAGTTTTCTGCCGCGAGTTCCTTCGGCTTGGTAACCTACTATAATTACGGTGGTTTCGGGCAAACCAATGTAGCGTTCTAAATAGCTCAATACTCTTCCGCCGGTAATCATGCCACTGGCAGCAATCACTACTTTGGGTTGCTTGTCAAATATGGTGGCGATAGTTTCCTGATACTCTGAATTCATGGTAAACATTTTACACATGTCAACACATTCTTGTTCTGATAATTTATGCCATTTCCGATTGTCCATAAACACTTCTAAAACGCTTATTCCCATGGGCGTATCAATCACATACGGAATATCCGGAATTCTGTCTTCTTTTTTGAGTTGCCAAAGCAAGTACATCAAAGTTTGTGCGCGTTCCACAGCAAAACTCGGAATAATTACCGTTCCGTTTGCTTGAACTGTATTGTTGATATAGGTTTCCAACAACAATTTAACGTCTTCTTTCGGATGAATTCTATTGCCGTAGGTACTTTCTAAAAACACATAATCAGCTCGTTTGGGTTTGACCGGCGCATACATCAGCACATCATCGTCCTGACCGATATCGCCTGAGAAGACCAAGGTTTTATTTTCCAGTTGCAATTCGATACTGCAAGCACCGATGATGTGTCCGGCATTAAAAAACTTAGCTGTAATTTCGGCATCGAGCATTACTTCTTCGTTGGGTTTGACCACCCGAAACAACGGAAACACTTTTTCGGTTTGGGCTAAATCGTATAAAGGTTCGGCAATTTCGTGTTTGGAAAAATGTTCTTTGTTGGCTTTCTCGGCTTCTTCTTCTTGAATTTTGGCGCTGTCTAACAAAATGAGTTTGGTAACATCTTTCGTTGGGCTTGTGCAATAAATCTTCCCTTCAAACCCTTGGTTGACCAATCTTGGCAACCAACCGCAATGGTCTAAATGGCCGTGGGTAAGCAGGACGAAGTCAATGGTATTGGGCAAAATCGGCAATGGTTCCCAGTTGAGTTCACGCAAAGGTTTTAGCCCTTGAAATTGACCGCAATCAATCAGAATACGAACGCCGTTGCTTTCGATTAAAGTTTTGGAACCGGTAACCGTTCCGGCACCGCCTAGGAATTTGATTTTCATTTTAGATGTATTTACAAAGTTCGGAAGCTTCTTTGATCACGTTTTTGATTCTGATTGGGCTCAGGCCAATTTGTTCCAACGCTTCCATATTATTGATAATTTCTTGGGCCAAAATAATATCTTGAACTAACAATTTATCCTTTTCGGCCAAGGTCAAAGTGGTTAAGCACGTAACCGGATATAATTGCCCATCGTCTATTCTTTTTCGCAAACTGAAATCCTTCGGATAATCCCAACTTAACAACTGCAAGCCCGAGCAATGGGCAAAAGTCATGGCATCAGCCGTGAAGCGATTATTGGTGACTATCCAACAGCCGGAAATTTTATCTTTTTCGGTAAAAATTAAATGGTTTCTGTCTTTCAAATCATTGAATCTTGACAAAATATACATGGGAACTTTCACATCCGAATTGGTGTCACTTTTGGCGTGAAACTTACATTCTACCATCTCGACAATATCGTTTTTCATAATGGCTACATCAACTTCGTGACCGACACATTTTCCGGAGAGAAACAAATTGGTTTGCGACAAATAACCTTCGGATATAAACAAACGAGCTACAAACTTTTCAAAGAAAAAACCGGCCGGACCGAGCAGCTGTATGGCTGTTCTAAGATTGTAACGCGCCGCCTGTGAATGGGATGATTTTTTGAGTAAATTAAATGCTAGTTTGTAGATTTTTTTGGTAGAAATGCCCTCGTAGATTTGCTTTTCAATGATTTGCAAAACGTCTTCCACAACTTTTTTATCGGCACCCGATTTGAGCAAAGAGTTTTTGAGTTTATCCCGATTAAAATCGACTATACTTCCCGAATGCTTGATAATTTTCATAGTAAACTACATTAAATTCCGGCTTAAAGAATATGTAGTAAAGTTACGAAATATCGCTTACTTTTTAACCTGTTTCTGATAATAAAATGCCGGGATAAAAAGCATTATGAAAATCGGTTGGATTAAAAATCTTCGGAGGTAAAATAGCGTCATTTTGTTTTCTTCGCCAAAAAATGTCAGTACAAAAATGAAACTAATCATTAGTATAGAACCCAAAATCATGTAGAGCAGCATCGAAAATTTGACAATTTTAGTGTCTTTAAAAATGACGTACAACAAAAACAAGGAAATCACTGAATTGAGGTAAAACCGAATCCCTAAACTAAAAAACAGCTTAAAAACATTAAACTGTGGCAATTTAGTGTGCGCAAATTCGCTTTTGAAATAAGCCAAAAAAGGGTCATAAAACAATTGGTCTTCTAAAAGCCTGATGCAGATTAACAATCCAATCAGAAACAATGACCAAAAGACTTTGGATTTATTTTTTAGAAGTTGTGCTAGCATGTAATGAAAATTTATTGACCCAAATAACCCATAATAAAAAAACAATTCCGTAAATAATCAACGGAAAAACAACACCGTGAAGCAAGTGCTCATATTCAGGAAAATGATACAAAGCAATGCATAACAAAGCAATTCTGCCAATATTTAAAAGATGAATTAAAACACTTCCCAAAAGAATAAAAACCAGTGTTTGTTTTAATTTTCCGGTGAACGCAATAATGAAAGCAATGAATAAAATTATCACACTCAAAGCGTTGCAACCTTCTATAATTCGGGAAATGTATTGGCCTTTGTAAATGATTTTTATACTGGGTTCGGTAGGATGCGCTTCGATATAGGCATTGGCATCAAACAAAGATAACACCGATTGGGTTTGATTGGCTACAAGTTGTGAAAACGAATCGACTTCATTTTTGGCCACTTCAAACCGATTCAAATACGACTGATAAATCACTGTCAGCAGAATGTAAGTCAACAAGAATTTACCTAAAAAAAGTAAAAAAGGTTTGTATTGCTGTAGCAGATTCTTCAAGATTGAATTTTTAACAAATTTATATAAAATAAAAAAAGTGCAGTCGTTACTTTTGCATAAAAATTGAAAAATGAATTTTGAAAACTTAAAACCACAAGTCAACGCCATCTTAACTGAAGCAAATATTGAGAGAGATGTAAAACTGAAAAATCTTTGTCAATTTCTTTCAGATAACGTGTCTTACTACAATTGGGTTGGTTTTTATTTTGCCAACCACGACAACAGAACCTTACATCTTGGTCCGTACGTTGGCGCTGAGACCGATCATACGATAATTCCGTTTGGAAAAGGCATTTGCGGTCAAGTCGCCGAATCCAATGCCAACTTCGTTGTTCCCGACGTTTCGGCGCAAGACAATTACATCGCTTGCAGCTTTACCGTAAAATCAGAAATAGTAGTGCCACTTTTTGTGAATGGCGTCAAGATAGGTCAAATCGATATCGACAGTCATGTGATTGACCCTTTTACAGAAGCTGACGAAAGATTTTTAGAGTTTGTGAATGAGCAAGTTGCGAAGTTGTTCTGATTTAAAATTGGTTTAAAATTGTTTAAGTTCGTTTAAATTGGTTTAAATTGGTTTAAATTGGTTTAAATTGGTTTAACAACAGTTAATTAAACCTTTAAACTCCTAAACCTTTAAACTTTAATTTTTAAAATAGTTGTCAAATTAAAAATAAAATGTACTTTTGCACACGAATTGAGAAAGTCTTAATTCATACATAATAATCATTTAAATAAATATTGGAATGTATTTAAGTAAAGAAACAAAAGCTGAAATCTTCGCTAAACACGGAGGAAAAGCAGAAAACACCGGTTCAGCTGAAGGTCAAATCGCGTTGTTCACATTCAGAATCTCTCACTTAACTGAGCACTTGAAAAAAAATCGTCACGATTACAACACTGAGCGTTCGTTAGTACTTTTAGTAGGTAAAAGAAGAAGTCTTCTTGACTATTTGAAGAAAAAAGATATCAACAGATATCGTGAGATTATCAAAGAATTAGGTATTAGAAAATAATACATATCTAAAGAGGTGCTTGCGCGCCTCTTTTTGTTTTAAAAATAAAAGAAAAGTTTCGGTTTTTCATTGGGTTACAAACAACTACTACAACAACTACAACACAACTAACCTAATTGTTTAAACGAATTAATTTTTATGATTCCAAAAGTAACCCAAGAAACAATCGATTTGGGAGATGGGAGAACCATCTTAATCGAGACCGGTAAATTAGCCAAACAAGCAGACGGTTCTGTTGTTGTTAGATTAGGCGACTGTATGCTTTTAGCCACAGCCGTATCAGCAAGAACATCAAACCCTGGTGTAGACTTTTTACCTTTGACGGTAGATTACCGTGAAAAATTTGCCGCTGCCGGAAGATTTCCGGGTGGTTTCTTCAAAAGAGAAGCCCGTCCGAGTGACAGCGAAGTATTAACTATGCGTTTGGTAGACCGTGTATTGCGTCCGCTTTTCCCGGATGATTACCACGCTGAAACTCAGGTGATGATTCAGTTGATGTCACACGACGAAAACGTGATGCCTGATGCCTTAGCCGGATTAGCTGCTTCAGCTGCTTTGGCCGTTTCCGACATTCCTTTCTACAACTTAATTTCTGAAGTACGTGTAGCTCGCGTAGACGGAAAATTAGTAATCAACCCAAGCAAAGCGGATTTGGAAAGATCCGACATCGATATGATGATTGGAGCTTCAGCCGACTCTGTTTGTATGGTAGAAGGTGAGATGAAAGAAATCTCAGAAGCTGAAATGGTAGAAGCTATTAAATTTGCTCACGAAGCTATCAAAGTTCAAATTCAGGCTCAAGAAAGATTGAGAGCTGCAGTAGGTTCACCAGCTTACAGAGAATATGAAGGTGAAAAAGAAGATGAAGCTATCTACAAAAAAGTAAAAGCAGCTTCTTACGACAAATATTATGCAATTGCACAAGAAGCCTCTGCCAAAAGTGAAAGAGGTGAAAAATTCTCATTGGTAAAAGCCGAAGTTCAATCTTTATTTACCGAAGAAGAATATACCGAAAATCCGGATTTAGCTGAATTGGTTAGTAAATACAATTACAAAACTCAAAAAGAAGCCGTTCGTAACGTAATCCTTGAAAAAGGCATCCGTTTAGACGGTAGAAAAACAACCGAAATCAGACCAATTTGGTGTGAAACTGATTACTTACCATCAGTACACGGTTCGTCTTTATTTACTCGTGGAGAAACGCAAGCATTGGCTACCGTAACTTTAGGAACTTCAAGAGAAGCTAACCAAATTGACTCTCCATCTGAACAAGGAGAAGAAAAATTCTACTTACACTATAATTTCCCACCATTCTCAACCGGAGAAGCCAAACCTTTAAGAGGTACTTCAAGAAGAGAAGTTGGTCACGGAAACTTAGCTCAAAGAGCTTTGAAAAACATGATTCCTGCCGATTGTCCTTATACTATTCGTATTGTATCTGAAGTTTTAGAATCTAACGGTTCTTCTTCGATGGCTACTGTATGTGCCGGTACTATGGCCTTGATGGATGCCGGAGTTCAAATGATCAAACCGGTTTCCGGAATTGCTATGGGATTGATTACCGACGGTCAGAAATTTGCGGTGCTTTCAGATATTTTAGGAGATGAAGATCACTTAGGTGACATGGACTTCAAAGTAACCGGAACCAAAGACGGAATCACGGCTTGTCAAATGGACATCAAAATCGACGGATTGCGTTATGACATCATGGAACAAGCTTTGAACCAAGCTCGTGACGGTCGTATGCATATCTTAGGCAAATTGGTAGAAACTATTGCAACACCAAGAGCTGACGTTAAGAAACACGCTCCGAAAATCATCATGAGAACCATTCCTGGTAACTTCATCGGTGCTTTAATCGGACCGGGCGGAAAAGTGATTCAAGAATTACAAAAGGCTACCGGAACTACTATCGTTATCAACGAAGTAGACGAACAAGGTGTAGTGGAAATCTTAGGAACTGATCCGGACGGAATTGCAGCAGTATTGGCCAAAATTGATTCTATCATCTTCAAACCTGAAGTTGGTGAAGCTTATGAAGTGAAAGTAATTAAAATGCTTGACTTTGGTGCCGTGGTAGAATATACCGCAGCGCCTGGAAACGAAGTATTGTTACACGTTTCAGAATTGGCTTGGGAGAGAACAGAAAACGTTTCTGATGTGGTTAATATGGGCGATGTCTTTATGGTGAAATACTTAGGAGTAGATCCTAAAACCAGAAAAGAAAAAGTGTCAAGAAAAGCACTTTTACCAAGACCGCCAAGAGACGAAAACCGTCCTCCGAGAGAAGATAAAAAAGACGCTCCAAAAGGTTAATTCAGTATATATTAATTCATAATAAAACCCAACTCGTAATGAGTTGGGTTTTTTATTGTTACCAATTCAATAAAGGGAAAGAGCGCTTAGCATTTTTATTCCAAATGCCTATTTGAAACCCTTTTGAATAGGATCGATTATAAAGACCTATCTGTAAACCGCGATTGTTTTTTGCAAAATTTACCAATCCAAAATGAACTCCTCTCAATTCATAGGATTGATTAAAAACACCGATGGTTGAACCTGTCAAACGATTATTTGCATTATACATTCCTACCGAAAAACCATTTTGATTGTCTATAATAGTGCCAAGAACCGTAACTGAAACACCATTGAAATTATTAAACTTATTGGCCAATGAGATATTCAAACCATTCATACTCGCAGTGGTAAAAAAGCAACCTGTACTCAGATTTAAACCGTTGACTTTTACATGTGGTATATGTTCCCAATTTTTTATCCTTAGTCCTTCTCCGTCACCACGAGATGACAAATCTGTATTTTTGATTACATCTGGTAAATGTATAACCACTATGAAGGCTGCAAAAGTTGCAACAATTGGAGCGGGATTAAATTCTAAATTCAAACCATTTACAGTCTGATTGGAGATGTATTTGTTCTCCACATGTCCAAATCCGAAGGCAAAATTGACTTTGTTTACTTTTCTTGACATTGGTGAGAAACCAAAAAAATGTGAGTGTTGTTCAACCGAAACAAATCGCTTTGACGGAATAATACTTTGCTGTACAATGGTATCCTGAGCATAAATAATCTTCGTCGATAAAATAAAGAGCCATAGATAAGTTGCTTTCATGATGATATAATTTAAAGTTTCAATTCAAAATTATTGCGATATTTACAATAATTTTAACGAAAATCAATTAAACTATTTTTTACATTTGCGATTATCACAAAAATATGAATCCGCAAGAAACACTACTCCACGAGATCCGAAAACAACTTTCCCCATCGAGTTCTTTGAACGATGCGATTGCGGTTGCTTTAGATATTAGCTATGATGCGGCACATCGCAGGGTTTCGGGCAAGAGCAAATTTTCAATCGATGAAACCATTTCGCTTTGCCAACATTTCAATCTGTCATTAGACACTATTTTCAATAATGAGAAAAAAATGGTGGTGGAAAAAACCAAAGAAGTCAACTCAGAAGCCGATTTGGTTCAGTATTTCAGAGATTCCGCAGCACATTTGAGTGAGTTTAACAATGTTGAAAACCTCTCCATTTTTTATTCTGCTAAAGACATTCCGTTGTTTTATACCATAGGCGGAAGTTTGTTGTCTAAATTCAAATTGTATGTTTGGCTCAATTTGCTAATCGGGAAGGAAAATATTCCGTCTTTTGAAAGTTTTACCATTTCCAACCAACTTCAGGAACATTCTTCCTTGATTCAAAGTGTTTTTGCCAAAGCTACTGTACACGAAATTTGGAATGACACCACTATCAATAGTACCATCCAACAAATATTGTATTTTTTTGAATCGGGTTTGCTGAGCATTGACAATGCCAAAGAACTGTATCAGGATGTCAAAAAGCTTCTCCTGAATATCGAAGAAAAATCGAGTCAAAACAGCGTTAAATATCATTTGTACCAAAATGATTTGCTGATATTAAACAATAATGTATTGGTCAAAAGCGAAGTCAAAAGCAAACTTTTCATTCCTTACACGATGTTGGGCTATTTCATCACCGATGATTTAGACACAACCCAAAACGCTTCTGATTATTTTAAATACCAAATGAAAAACTCCAAATCGCTTAACCTTTCGGGCACAAGAGATCGAAAACTCTTTTTCAATAAAGCACATCAAAAGGTGGATTATTATTGGCAACGCCTGGACAATCAAATTGATTTACTCTTTTAAAACCAACCTAAAACCAACGAATTATGGAAGTTATTATTTTCATTTTGGCCATTTGCATCGTGGTATTGTTCATGAATTTTTCCACTTTGAAAAACGACCATAAATTTCTTAAGTCTATTTTAGACCGATATTCAACAGACCTTACCAATCTGAAAAAAGAACTCGAGGAACTCCAAAAATCTACTGAGAACAAATCTTCAGCGGAAGAAATCAAACAAACAACTATCCAACCAACACCGGAAATCATTCCGGAAAAACCGTTAGTTGAAGAACCGCTTAAACAAACACCTTCAGAAATAACCCCTATCGAAACCATTGTTGTTGAAGAAAAACCGATAGCTGCAGAAACCAAAATCCACGATTTGCCGATTCTTAATTACGAAAGCCATCCGCTACCTAAGTTTGAGAGAGCAAAATCATTTGGAGCTGCTTCTGACTCGGAAAAAGAGGTGGAAAAGAAAGTCTACGAAGAAAGCGCCTTTTCCCTATTCATCAAAAAAGCCGAAAAACAATTTGCCGACAACTGGACCGGAATTTTGGGAACCGCTATTATGGTATTAGGTATTGGTTATTTGAGCATTTACACTGCTTTAAAAGTTCAGCCGCTTTTCAGGGTTTTAATTTTATGGTTATACGCCGGGTTGCTCATTGGTTCCTATTATATTTTGGCCAAAAAGGAAAAATGGAACAAAACCGGATTATGGTTGCGTAGCGCAGGCGCCAGTTTGTTTTTGTTTGGTTGTTTTGGTGCGTCCCAAATCGAACCGTTGACTTTTATACACGATAATCTCTTTGGATATTTGTTAATCGGACTGGGAATTGCCCTCAATTTATATGTTGGCTACATCATCAGGCAGCAAACTTTTCTATCGCTCCATGTGGTTTTGAGCATGCTGATTTTATGTGTTATCCCCGAAAAAATGTTGGTTACCTTCCTATTGGCAGCGATTACAGCAACTATCGGAATTGCTTTATCTTATAAAGAAAAATGGGAATACCATTTGCTGATTGTCATTAGTGCCTTCATCATTTTTGACATTTGGTTCAATGCCGAAGGAACGACTTTAACCGCAACCCAAAACGTTTTTGCTATTTTGGGAATTGTTCTGGTTTCGGCAAGTTGTATGTTGATGCAATACCGAAAAGTTTACGAGAATACCCATTTTGACAAAGCCGCTTTTATCACACATTTGACCAATTGGATTTTGTTTGCCATTGGCCTGATTTTACACTCCACCGGAAGTCACTTTAAAACTTTTATCTTATTTGCCGGAGCCATTGTATGCTTTTTCATGGCCATCAAAGCCCGACAAAAGAAAATCTTTTGGTTGTACAACTTAGACGGAATGGTGGCTTTTATTCTCTGTTCGCTGAGTATTATTATGCTCAATGATTGGAATGTAGGCGTTGATATTATTGCTTGTGTTTTATATCTGATAACGATTGTTTGCTTGTTTGTGGTTTACCAACAAAAAGAAACTTTATTGTATAAAATGTTCCTCGGCATCAATCATCTTTTAGGGCTTGCGTTGACAATTTTCTTTGCTTTGATGATTAGTGATTCATTAATAGCGACTCAAATAACAAACGCTCTAGCCACTTCGATTGGATTGTCAGTCATTGCTTTGTCGGTAACCGTATTCACATCAATTAAAAATGATTTCCTGACGATTGATTCTTTTTATGGCGAAAAAAGCTTTAGTCTAAACGGTTTGCTTTCTATTGTTTTTTCGTTGTTTGTTATTTTAAGGTTAAACGACATTGTTGGAAATTCCTATTATTATGCCGTAATCGCTTTGGGTTTGCTTTGGTGTTTGCTCAAAAGAACTTACGATTCCAAAACCTTTGACCTCGGAAGACTATTCTTTTTAGTTTTCGGAATAGGCTGTGGTATATTTTTAATAAACACTCAGGAGAAATCTTATTTAGATTGGACGTTTGCTTTAGGTTTGTTTGTAGTGATAGGATGCAACTGGTGGCAAAAGCGTTTTTATAACAATAAGTTTATCATTCCTTTCCTGTGTATTTTGGGTTCCAATGTTACTCTGGTAGTAATAACTTTCAAATACTTATCAGCAATCCACGTAATGCATATTTTCAGTTTGTTTGGAATCGCTTTACTCAACCACGAATTTTTATGGTTCAATTTCAAAAAGAAATCCCTGGCGACTGAAAATGAATCTTTCCTATACTTCTTTTATTATTTCACGGTCTTTTTAGGAAGTTCAACTTTGCTTTGGAATGTTACCGAACTGACTAATACTGAAATAGGCTTGACTTGTTTGGGAATTTCTCTTGTAGAAGTCTATGCCTTACTGGCCAAACGAATCAAAAACAAATCGGAAGAAACTACTGCAGAATGGCGACATTTCAATCTTCTGAATTCAGAGTTTTTGCTTTTAAATGCCTTAGTATTTGGTTTTTCTTGTTTGCAATTTGAATACAGCGTGATACTATTGTCTCTTTTAGCCATCATCACTTTAGTATTGTTTCAGCAACTTGATGAATTTAAACGCTATTACAACTATTCATTTTTGTTGGTTATTGGTTGTGTTGTGTTTTCTGTAAATCAAGCCATTGATAACATGAATTCGAACGAGAAAACGATACTATACATCACACAAAGTATTGGCCTTTTACTTTCCGCCGGTTATTACTATTTGTTATCACAAAGCCAAAGAAAGGAAAACCAACTTTTCCCTATCGCATTGCCCTATATCCAAAATCTTTGGATTATCGCTTTGCTGTTTATTCAAGTTGAATTCAAATACCTTCCGTTGCTGTTTATGGGATTAGCATTGCTTAATTTTGGACTGATTACTTCCCAAAAAATCAAAATCGAACTTCACTTCGCTTCCTTTATTGGCCTTCTGGGAATTCTATTTTCTATTTTCTTCAGCATCAACAAACTCAACAACTTTGAAGTTATCGATTGGATGATTCAATTAGGAAGTGTTGCTTTAGGTATTGTATTTGTTGTTCTTATGAGCAAAAAAGAAAAAGTGGAAACCTTCAAAACCTATTACCAAATCGTATTGAATG
>NZ_CAMLRU010000059.1 GCF_946482535.1 uncultured Flavobacterium sp. | reverse complement strand
CAAATTTTACACGAAGACAACCATATTATTGTGGTTAATAAGCGTGTTGGTGATATTGTCCAAGGCGATAAAACCGGAGATAAACCGCTTTCGGAAGTCGTAAAAGAATATATCAAAGAAAAATATAATAAACCCGGCGAAGTGTTTTTGGGTGTGGTGCATCGATTAGACCGACCAACAACCGGCATCGTTATTTTTGCCCGAACCAGTAAGGCTTTGACCCGTTTGAACGAATTATTCAGCAAACGAGAAACCCAAAAAACCTATTGGGCTGTGGTGAAAAACAAGCCGCCTAAAACAGAAGATAATCTCATTCATTTTCTGAAACGAAACGAAAAAAACAATACCTCCAAAGCGCATCTCAAAGAAGTGCCTGAAAGCAAAAAAGCAAGTTTAGATTATAAAATCATTAAAGAGCTCAACAACTATTTTGCTTTGGAAATCAACCTTCATACCGGAAGACACCATCAAATCAGAGCGCAATTATCGGCTATCGGTTGTCCAATCAAAGGCGATTTGAAATACGGCTTTGACCGCAGTAATCCTGACGGCGGCATTCACTTGCATGCTCGAAAACTGGTTTTCATCCATCCGGTTACCAAAGAAACTTTGGAAATTATCGCACCAACACCAAATGAAGTAATTTGGAACGCAGTGTAAACTAAAATGACTATTTTTACGTTAGTAGTTGTATTAGGGTTTTCAAAAACCCAACTGTTATAACCTAAATCAATCCTACCTATGAAGAAAATCCTTTTGACCGCCAGTCTGTTCGTTGGGCTAAACGCTTTTGCCCAAGACCATTATTCTGGCATCAGCACCTCCAACCGAGTTGGTATTTTAAATGCCAATATCAATCCGGCCGAATTGGCCAATTTGTCTAAAAAATTTGAAGTCAATATTTACGGCTTCAGTTTTAATGTGGCGAACAACAAAATCGCCTTTAGTGATATTTCTTCGGATGCCGATTTTGAAACACTGATTTTTCAAGGCAGCAGTCCGGTAAACGCTCGAATTGACGCCGAAATTAACGGACCGGGTGTGGCTATGCGCTGGATGAAATGGGGTTTTGCTATTACGACGAAAGCACATGTCAAGTTTGATATGGTAGATATTGATCCGACTATCGGAAATGCGATTACCAACGACAATATTATTTTGAACACCACCATATTGAATAATCCGAATAATCAAAGATTGAGCGGGACTTCCTATGGCGAAGTGGGTTTATCGGCAGCCCGAACTTTTTTTGAAAACGACAATCATAAATTCAGCGCGGGTGTTACACTGAAAATATTATTTCCGGGTTCATATTCGAACTTTGGTTTGAGCAACTTGAACGGAACGGTTACCGAAAATGCTACCGGTGCCTACTTAACCACCAATTCGCCGGCGACATTAAACATAGCCTACTCGGGAAATTTAGCGGATAGTTTTACCAATTTTGACGATTACAGTAAATCGATTTTTGGCGGACTGAACGGTTTTGCGGGAGATATTGGTTTTAATTACCAATGGAAAAAAGGGAAAGACTACAAATTAAACGCAGGTTTGGCCATCAGAAACATTGGTAGTATGACTTTTAAAGACGACAACAATGCTTCGACCAATTATATTTTAAACATTCAACCTAATGCACAAAATCCGCAAGGTTTGGACTTAAGTTCGTTTGAAAACGTAGAAAATTTAAGCGATGTGGAACAAATCTTATCCGACAGTGGTTACTTAACTCAAACCAGTGGACAAAATGATTTCAAAGTCAAATTGCCTACCGTACTTTCAACTTATGTCGATTTTAAATTGGTTCCAAAATTATATGTGACGGCTTATTTGCAACAGAAAGTCAATGAAGATTCCGGCAATGACCAAGTCACGGTGCCTAATATTTTCAGCATTACACCAAGGGTAAATTTAGGTTTCTTTGAGACTTATGTACCGGTAAGTTTTAATGAAATTTCGGGTACCAATGTTGGTTTGGGCTTTAGATTAGGCGGTTTCTATTTAGGCACGAGTTCATTGGTTACGGCTTTGGTAAGCGACAGCAAACAAGGCGATATTTACACCGGATTCCGTTGGGCATTTCTGTAATTAAAAATTTGAATTTGTTCTTTAAAAATCCTACATTAGCCTAGCTAATATAACTTGTCATGATTTTTAAAACGGATTTGAATTACAGAAAAAAAACGTTACTGAAATTACTGTCAACCGTTAAAGAAAAGGAAGCTGATATTATTCAAGCTTTGTATGACGATTTTAAAAAACCGGCCTTTGAAGCAGTCGCTACCGAAACAAGTTATATTGTTTCCGAACTCGAATACACTATCAAAAATATGAATCATTGGGCAAAACCTAAACGGGTTTTGCCTTCTTTTTTGAATTTCCCTTCAAGCGATTTCATTTACAATGAACCTTATGGCAAGGTTTTGATTATGGCGCCTTGGAATTATCCCTACCAATTGGCATTAGCTCCCTTGATAGCCGCCGTTGCTACCGGAAATCAAGTTGTAGTAAAACCTTCGGAATTGACGCCCAATACTTCGAGAGTCATCGCTAATATCATTCGAGAAACTTTTGAACAAAACCATGTGGAATGCGTTGAAGGCGGAATAGAAGGCGCCCAAAAATTATTGGCACAACGCTGGGATTATATCTTCTTTACCGGAAGTGTCGCTGTGGGCAAAATAGTAGCCAAAGTGGCAGCCGAAAACTTAACACCGGTTACCTTAGAATTGGGTGGAAAAAACCCGTGCATTATTGACGAAACAGCGCATTTAAAATTGGCTGCCAAGCGCATTGTTTGGGGCAAATTTTTGAATGCAGGACAAACTTGCATTGCGCCTGATTATCTCTTGTTGCATCAAAGTATCAAACCCAAATTCATTGCTTATTTAAAAGAAGAAATTCGTTTGGCTTATGGTGAAAACCCTCAAGAATCACCCGATTATCCGCGTATTATCAACGAGAAAAACTGGAAACGACAAGTGGCTTTTTTAGAAAACGAAAATATTCTCTTAGGCGGAAAGTTTTCCATTGATGATTTTTATTTGTCACCAACATTACTCGATGAGCCTTCCTTGGATAGCTTGGTCATGCAAGAAGAAATCTTTGGCCCGATTTTGCCGATTTTGGGTTATCAAACCGAAACCGATTTGGCGAGAATTATCTCCCGATATGAAAAACCGCTTTCGTTGTATGTGTTTACCCAAGACCAATCTTTTGCGAAAAAAATAATCACTCAATATTCTTTTGGCGGTGGTTGTGTTAATGATACGTTGGTTCATTTTGCCAACAAGCGACTGCCTTTTGGCGGTGTTGGACACAGTGGCATCGGAGCCTATCACGGCAAGCGAAGTTTTGATCTCTTTTCCCACCAAAAAGCCCTAATAAAAAAAGCCAATTGGCTTGATATTCCGGTGAGATATGCGCCTTATCAAGGGAAAATAAATCGCTTAAAAAAATTATTAAAATGGTTTTCTTGAATATGCTTTTAAATAGTCAAGAATAATTTATTTTTTGTGTATCTTGTAATGCGAAAGCTGTAATATCATAAACTAAATCGTTTAATTGGTTAAATTTCTATTGTACCTTGAATACTCTCATTTTATTTGCCATTATTAATAGCTATGTAATAATCTGTTTGTTATTGATTATTTCATTGTTATTGTATGTTACTGTTCACAAAACCTTACAAAACAAATTAAACCTCAGTAATAAATACTCTGAATTTGAGCCCAAAGAAGAACAGTTTAGGATTTATTTTTTATTCTTCGGGATTACCATTCCGCTGATTGAAACCATAGTCGTTTTTTTTGAAATACGGTCTAACAATCATATGCCGATAAATTATTCCATTGGCGTTTTACTGTTGGCGCTCTATTTTTTAACCGGTCGATTTCAGTTTTTCTATCAAAAAATCAATCCAATTTTTACTCTTATTTACATCGGCTATTTTGGGTTTATTGGATATAATCTGTTCTTCAGCCCTTTTGAGTTAATTTACTATGTAACTTTGATTATTGGCTTCTTTCTCTCCTATTTTGTTTTAAAAAACATAGTACAGTATTGGATTTTTACCGGCTTAGTTTTCTTGTTTCTCATTTTTAGTTACCAAAACAAACTCTTGGAAGACAAACTGATAATTCTATTGGCCTGTACTTTCATCTCAATCATTGCTATCCACATTTCCCGACATTTAGGATTATTGGAAACCAAAAACAAATTCCTGTTTTCTGACATGATTGTCAATAACGGAAACTCTTTGATTATTACTACCAATAAAAAAGGAGAAGTCTCTTTTTGCAGTGAATCTGTTGAAGCTATTTTAGGGTATAAAGCAGAGGAAGTATTGGGTATGGGATTTTGGATACTAACTGAAGATCCTGAATTTATAGGAGAAGACTATCACAACACTTTTGTAGATGACCGAACTTATATCAGAAAACTAAAATGCAAAAACGGCGATTACAAATACATCCAATGGAAAGACAAAAAATATTCTGAAGACATTACCATAGGAATCGGACAAGATGTTACTGAACAAGTAAACATCAAAGACCAATACCGAAGTTTGATTGAATCTGCAGCCGATTTAATTTACGAAATCGACCTAAAAGCAATGATAACCTATGTCAATCAGTTTACGGTAAAAGCCCTCAACTGTGAGAGAGAAGATATTTTAGGCAAGCATTTTTCCCATTTTGTTCGGGCTGATTATTTGGATTATGTAACCGACTTCTACAAAGAAATTCCTAAAGAAAACCAACAATACAATGATTTGGTATTTCCGTTATTGAAAAAAGACGGCGAAACCATTTGGGTTTCTCAAAAAGTGACGTTAAAGAAGAATGATTTTGGAGAAACCATTGGCTATTCGGCTATTGCCAGAGATATCACCTTGGTTAAAAATCTTGAAATCGAACATTACAATCGAAGTAAAAAAGTTAGAATTCACAATGAAACACTCAAAGTATTAACCTCTCAGAGTTATTCCAACAAAGACACTTTCAACGGAATTCTTAAAAACATTCTCAAAGTAGCAGCCACCAATTGCGATATTGACCGCGTGGGTTATTGGTCTTATATGTCGGAAGGATTGCGATGCGAAAGTATTTATTACTTAAAAAGTGACCGTTTTGAAAAGAATTTTTTCTTGGCCAAAGAAAATTATACCAACTACTTTGAAAATATCGAAACCGGATTGCAAATAGTGGCTTCCAATGTTTATAACAATAGCATTACAAAAGAACTGTGTTATGATTATGTGCCTAAAAACGATATCATGTCGTTGTTGGACACCCCTATTTTTATCAATGGGAAAATCATCGGCATACTGTGTTTTGAGAAAACAGATACTGCCTTTGAATGGGATAATGAAGACATCAACTTTGCCCGTTCGATTGCCGATTTGATAGCCATTGCCATAGAGGCGCAATTGCTCTTGGAATCTGATAAAAAATTGTCTTATAAAAGTGAAATCCTAACGGTTATCAGTAAAAATATTGACAAATTCCTGCTCAACAAAAACACCGATGATATCCTTAAAGGCATTGTAAACGAAATCGGAAAGGTTTTGAAAGTCGATAAAATTTCGTTTTTCGCCAAAAATCAAAAAAATAACCTTTATTACCAAAAACACCGTTGGATAGCTTCTGAAAACGGCTTCACTCCGACCAATGAAAAGCTACAAAATATAACTATTGATTTGCTTTCGTTTGTGTTGAAACAAATGACTGAAAACTATTATTATGCTGCCATTGTCAGAAAAATAAAAGACGAAACAACCAGAACTTTCCTGGAAGATTTACAAATCAAATCGGTTTTGTTCTTGCCGATATTTGTCAAAAACGATTTGCACGGCTTCTTAGTGTTTGACGATTCAACTCTGGAAAGAGAATGGTCTATTGATGAAATCACCATATTACAATCTTTGGCCAATAATATCTCTTCGGCCTTTGAGAGAAACATCAATGAAACCATTATCAAAGAAAGTGAAGAAAAGTTTAGCCTTTTGGCCAATAATATTCCCGGCGCGGTACATCTTTCAAGATATGATGAAAAATGGTCTAAAATTTACCTCAACGACCAAATTGAAAAGCTAACCGGTTATCCTAAAGAAGACTTTTTACAAAACAAAATATTCTACATCGATTTGGTGCATCCCGATGATATTGCCAATGTGCGAGAAAAAGCCAATGACTTATTCAAAAACAAACAAAAAATACATTTAATCTATCGAATAATCAATAAATCAGGACAATACATTTGGATTGAAGAATTTGGAGAACCTATTCTAAAAGACAACGAGATTGTATACATCGTTGGTATTTTTATCGATATCACTTCGCGTATGGAAGCGGAAGAAGCCATCAAAGCCAAAAATTACGCCGAAGCCGCTAACAGAGCCAAATCGGAGTTTTTAGCCAATATGAGCCACGAAATCAGAACGCCACTTAACGGGATCATTGGTTTCACCGAACTTTTGATGAATACCAATTTAGAAAGCATCCAGAAAAAATACATGAATACCATCAACCAATCGGCTAATGCATTGATGGAAGTCATCAATAATATCCTCGATTTTTCCAAAATTGAATCCGGTAAATTGGAACTCAATATAGAGAAAATTAATATTACCGAATTGTTGCATCAAGTAGTAGATTTAATTCGGTATGAAGCCAATCTCAAAAACTTGGAACTCAATTTAACCGTCGAAAAAGATGTGCCGAAATACATTTGGGTAGATTACATTCGCTTAAAACAAATCTTAATCAACCTATTGAGTAATGCCGTCAAGTTTACCGAAAAAGGAAGTATTGATTTATGTTTGACCCTGCATAAAAAAATTGATGACAACAGTATCGAATTGCAATTTGCCGTCAAAGACACCGGTATCGGAATCAAAAAAAGCAACCAAGAAAAAATATTTGAAGCGTTCTCACAGGAAGACAACTCAACCTCCAAAAGATTTGGCGGAACCGGTTTGGGACTATCCATATCCAACCAACTTTTAAGTTTGATGAACAGCAAGTTGGAATTGACCAGCGAACCCGACAAAGGCAGTGAATTCAGATTTGTTTTGAATGTTACTTATTCAAATTTATCAACTGAAGATAACAAAACAATAGATAAAGCGCCTAAATCCGGGCAATCTTCTGCAGTCATCAGTAAGGCCGATAAAGTCATCTTTATCGTAGAAGACAACAAAATTAATATGCTTTTGGCCAAAACCTTAGTCAAGCAAATTTTACCCAATGCCCAAATTATAGAATTGGAAAACGGTAAAGAAGCTTATGAAAAAGCACAAAACATTTTGCCTGATTTAATTTTAATGGACATCCAAATGCCTGTTATGAATGGCTACGAATCGACGCAAGCCATCAGAAAATTGCCTAATACAACCAATATCCCAATCATAGCATTAACTGCCGGAACTGTAGTAGGCGAAAAAGAAAAATGTATCGAAAGCGGAATGAACGACTACATTCCGAAACCAATTGACAAAGAGCTATTGGAAAAAGTGATTCGAGATTTAATGACGTTAAACTAAAATCAAAACAGCATGAAATGGGAAAGAAAAGACAGCGGTAATTTTGAAGACCGCAGAGGTATGTCGGGCGGCGGAAAAGCCTTGATTGGTGGCGGAGTCATCGGTATCATAGTCTTATTACTCCAAATGTTCGGAGGCGAAACAGGACAAACTATCGGTACTATTATTCAACAAACACAAGGAAGCCAAACCGAACAAACCCAAAGCAGAGAATTATCGGCAGAGGAAAAAGAATTGGGCAATTTCGCCGAATCCTGTTTTGTTTACAACAACGAAACATGGACCAAGATTTTTGAAGAAAATAATATGACTTTTGAAGAACCCGGAATGGTAATTTTCTATGACGGTGTCAATACCGCTTGCGGAAGTGCAACTTCTGCAGCCGGACCTTTTTATTGTCCGGGCGACCAAAAAATTTATATGGATTTGCGCTTTTTTGAAGAATTAAAAACGCGATTCGGAGCCCAAGGCGGAGATTTTGCCATAGCTTATGTCATTGCTCACGAAATGGGACACCATTTGCAAACCCTTATGGGTACTTCGGCAAAAGTACGCCAAGAGCAAGAAGGAAAAAGTGAAAAGGAAGCCAATAAATGGTCGGTTTGTTTAGAGTTACAAGCCGATTTCTATGCCGGAGTTTGGGCTCATTACAACAAAAACCTTCTGGAAGAAGGCGATATAGAGGAAGCTTTAAGTGCGGCTAATGCCGTTGGTGATGACGCGATTCAAAGCAGAATGCAAGGGCAAGTTTCACCGGATAGCTTTACCCACGGAACTTCGGAGCAAAGAATGTATTGGTTTAAAAAAGGATACAACTCCGGCGATATTAAACAAGGCAATACCTTCGCTGCGCTTTTAAATTAAAAAACCAGAAATTTTAATTAAAAATCACAATTCGAAAATTAAAAGGATACTTTTTTGAATTAATCACAAATCGTGTTTAACACCTTAATTTTAAGGACTATTTCAAGCTGTTTTGAGGTTGTCTTTTTTTAATTTTGCCTAGCAAAAATCCAAAAAAAAATGAAAGCAGGCATCGACAGTATCGCATTTGATATTCCGCAATTATACCTTCCCATAACTACTTTAGCCGAAAACCGAAACATTGAAGCCGACAAACTTATCAAAGGATTAGGTTTGCACAAAATGAGTTTCCTTGATGTGCACCAAGATGTCGTGACCATGGCTTCTAATGCCGCTTTGAGATTGATTCGGCAAGAGGATTTAAATCCAAAAGAAATTAGCCGAATATATGTTGGTACCGAAAGTGGTGTGGATAGTTCCAAACCCGTAGCTTCCTATGTTTTATCGAATTTAGAAAGCGTCTTAGGCGAAACCAGTTTTAAAAATTGTGATGTGGTCGATTTGACTTTTGCCTGCATAGGCGCCGTTGATGCATTGCAAAATTGTTTGGATTATATTCGATTAAACCCTACCAAAAAAGCCATTGTTATTGCTTCTGACAACGCCAAATACGATTTAAATTCAACCGGAGAATATACCCAAGGTGCCGGCGCTATAGCGATGCTAATCACTGCCAATCCACGAGTTTTAAGTTTCTCTAATGAAGTTGGCGTTTCAACACAAGGTGTATTTGATTTTTTTAAACCAAGACGAACCGTCAGCAAAGAGGCTTTAGGATTCAATCAAAATCCGGATTGGCATGGTGTTTTAGAAAGTGAAATTGCCATTTACAAAGAACAACCGGTTTTCGACGGACAGTATTCCAACCAATGTTATATCAATCGAATTACGGAAGCTTACCAACATTATAAAACCGAAAGCAATCAAAGCGGAAAGGTTTATGAAAATTGGTCAAATATCTTATTGCACCTTCCCTATTGTTTTCAAGGTCGCAGAACTTTTATTGAAATTTTTGCCCAAGAAAATCCGACTTTGTTAGAGAATCAAATCGGAGAAAACACCAAGGACAAACTCAAAGCCTTGGCTAAAAGCAACGAATATTTGAGTTTAGTCAATGAAAAAATTCAACCTTCTGAAATAGCTTCGGGACAAATTGGAAATATTTACACCGGTTCTATTTTCTTGGGATTGTTATCGACTTTGTGTTATCATTTCCAACAAAAAACCGATTTAACAGCTAAAAAATTCGGTTTCATTGCTTATGGCAGTGGTTCCAAATCGAAGGTTTTTGAAGCAGAAGTTTCTTCGGAATGGCATTCGGTCATCCAAAAAGTAAATCTCTTTGAAACACTCCAACAAGCCACAGCCATTGACTTTCCAACTTATGAAAAACTCCATAAAAAGGAATTGAAACAATCGGTTTTAGCTCCGAAAAACGAGTTTTATTTGGCCGGAATAGAAAAAGAAGATCCAACATTAGTTGGCGCACGATATTATAAATTTAATTAACCCAGCCATCCGTCTCTGTCTAAACTTCTGTATTGAATCGCTTCTGCTATATGATTGGAATTTACGGTTTCCGCTTGTTCTAAATCGGCTATGGTTCTCGACACTTTCAAGATTCGGTCATAGGCTCTGGCAGACAAATTCAATCTTTCCATGGCCGTTTTCAGCAATTGTAATGAAACCTCATCCAAAGCGCAATAAGTTCTGATTTGTTTAGTGCTCATTTGTGCGTTGTAATGAATCGCATCCAATTCCTCAAAGCGCTTTGACTGAATTTCTCTGGCCTTAGTAACGCGTTCTCTAATCAACACACTACTTTCCGCCGGACGGGTTTCTGTCAGTTTTTCAAAAGGCACCGGCGTAACTTCGATATGAATATCGATTCGGTCTAACAATGGTCCGGAAATTTTACTCAAATACCGTTGCATCTCGGCAGGCGATGAACTGACCGGCGCATCAGGATCATTAAAATAGCCGCCCGGACTCGGATTCATACTCGCCACCAACATAAATGAAGAAGGATAAGTGATGGTAAATTTGGCTCTGGAAATTGTTACTTCACGGTCTTCTAAAGGTTGGCGCATGACTTCTAAAACCTCTCTTTTGAATTCAGGCAATTCGTCTAAAAACAAAACCCCATTATGAGCCAAAGAGATTTCTCCGGGTTGCGGATAACTGCCACCGCCAACAAGAGAAACTGAACTCGCGGTGTGGTGCGGACTCCGGAAAGGTCTTTGGTTCATCAATCCGGCGTCTTTTATTTTGCCGGCTACACTGTGAATTTTTGTCGTTTCTAAAGCTTCTCTCAAGGTCATTGGCGGTAGAATACTCGGTAATCTTTTGGCCAACATGGTCTTTCCCGAACCCGGCGGACCAATTAAAATAATATTATGCCCACCGGCTGCAGCGATTTCCATGCAACGTTTGATACTTTCCTGCCCTTTGACATCGGCAAAATCAAATTCCGGAAAATCGAGTGTTTTGTAAAATTCCTCGCGGGTATTGATTACGGTTGGTGCAATCGTTCCTTTCCCTTCAAAAAAATCAATGACTTGCAATACATTTTCAACACCATAAACCTCCAATCCTTCAACAATGGCTGCTTCTTTTACATTCTGAATCGGTAAAAAGAATCCCTTAAAACCTTCTTCTTTGGCTTTAATCGCTATGGATAAAGCGCCTTTTATAGGCTGCAAACTTCCGTCCAAAGACAATTCACCCATGATGATGTATTGGTCAACTTCATCGGCTTTGATTTGTCCCGAAGCGGCTAAAATACCTACAGCCAGAGTCAAATCATAGGCGGAACCTTCTTTTCGCAAATCGGCCGGAGCCAAATTGACTGTAATCTTTTTTCCGGGCAATTCATAACCGTTATTTTTGAGTGCGGCAGCTATACGGTAACTGCTTTCCTTGATAGCATTATCGGGTAAACCAACTAAATGATAGCCAATTCCTTTATCAATATTAACCTCCACGGTGATGGTTGTAGCTTCTACTCCAAAGACTGCACTACCAAAAACTTTTACCAACATATCTTACTTTTTAAAAAATAAAAATAGTAAAATAGTTACAAAAAAATAATTTTATAAGAATATTTTTATTGAATTAAAGCACATTATCACTCATCAATTCGCTCTTATTTTTTGCGTATTGATAGCCTTTGTGCCACCAGTCTTTCATTTTGTCTTTGTTGAAAATCAAAGCGTTGTCTGTAAGCTGCGTTGGAGTGTAATACAAATTAAGTTTGGCGTCTTTGTTTTTGGCTGCCAATTTACCAATGGTGATATCGTGCTTTTCTACTTGAGTCAATAAAGTTTGGAACAAATCAATCATCAACGAAAACGGATTACGACCTATTTTTTTGGGACGGGTTTGGACTTCGGTTTCCAATATTACCACATCTACTTCAGTCGCACCGCGTTTGATAGCTTCTCTTATCGGAACCAAACTCGAAAAACCGCCATCGCCATATTCGTAGCCATTTTTGGTCACCAAACTCATAAACGGAATGTAGTTGCAGGAAATCCAAATCCATTCGCAAAACTCATGATAATCGTAATCTTTAATCGATTTGTATTCGACCTCGTTTTTGGAAAGATTGGTGACTGTAACTACCACTTCACAAGCGGTTGATTTGAGCAAAGCAAACTCATCACGGGTAAAATTCTCCTTAATATATTCCAACAGTTTGTGGCTTTCGCCAAATGTTCTGCGCCCTTTTAAAAACTGCTTCAACACGTTCCAGTGATTGATAGAAACGGTTTCGTTGGGCGTATTTTTATTTTTGACTACAAATGGGCTGAGATCAAAAATACTCCGCATATTTACATTGGAATAAATGTTATAAATCTTATCTACTTTGCCCAAAGCCAAATGCGGAATCAGTAAACTTCCGGTAGAACTACCGATGAGAATGTCATATTCGCAACCGTTTTCCTGCATCAGGTATTGTGCCACGCCACCCGCAAATGCGCCTTTACTTCCGCCACCCGAAATGACTAATGCTCTCATGGTTTTTCACTTAATAGTTTTTGCAATTGGAGTTGATCTGGTTCGGGTAAAGTTGGCAATAAAGACTCAAACAAGGCGTGATAACTGTCATCTTTCAATAATTGTCGAATTTTATCCCGACCAAACTTACTGAACTGCCATTTATGATGCATAGTTGCATTGACCAAGTTTTTTAAAACAGTAGTGTCTTTATCATTAACTGAAAACATATTGACAAAGGCATTTTGGCGCACCGAACTCTCATATTTTGACGATGTATAATTAACTAATTCGGAATACAAAAGTTCTTTGTTGGCATTGTCTTGAACTGATATTAAGGCTAATGTAAGGTATAAAATCCGCAAGCTTTTATCGTTTCCGCCTATCCAATTTTCGGCTTTCGCCAAATAAAGATTCCTACTTTCCGGGAAGTTCTTCCAAAGATTCAACAAGGCAATTTCTCTCGTGTCGTATGAGGCATCATCTAACAACTGTTCATATTCCGCTTTGAATTCGGCCGGAATTTCTTCGGTAAACTCGGCCACGGCTTGACGAACTTTTAGGTCATTGGTTTGCAACGCCAAAACCAGCAACTCTTTTTTATCTTGAAACGGAACGTCTTTCAATTGGTACAAAATCTCCGTCTTTACCGGATAAAAAATCTTGGATTGCAACAACTCGGCGAATTTTTGTTTGTTGTCTGCCAAAGACCTTTTGCGCAACTGTTGGGTTTCAAGAAGCGTTCGGATAAAAGCATTCTTCTTGAGTAAAACATTGGCTTCTTCGGTTGGAAAACGGTAATCTTCCAACCAGGTTTTCTTGAATTTCTCGGTATCAAAAGTGCGTGCTACTTTTTTAATTTCGGCTAAAAATTCATCCGTTTCCACATTTTTATATTGGTACTTTTTCAAATAAGTCTTGACTGCTTTTTGGAACAATTTCGGGCCAATGGCTTCACGAATGGTATGCAATGCCCAAGCGCCTTTTTGGTAAAACGACAACGAACTCGCCTTTTCATGCATCACCGGAATCGTATCGGTTTTAGCGGCATTTTTTAACTGTAAAGACGTTCGGTACAATTGATGGTAAAAATAATCTTCGCCAAAAACTTCGCGTTCCGCCAACAAAGCATAATAAGTGGCAAAGCCTTCTTGTAACCAATGATGTTTCCCTGATTTAGCCGTAATCAAATCGCCAAACCATTGGTGTGCCAACTCATGGGCGTTGACATTGATATAATTTCGGTCGTTAAAGCCAATGTCATCTACCACAAAATCTTGAGCAAAAATGGTACAACTCGTGTTTTCCATACCGGCATAAAGAAAGTCTTCCACCGGAATTTGCTTGTAAATTTGCCATGGATATTTCACACCGATTTCCTTTTCCAAATAATCAAAGATTTGTTTCGAATGGCGGTAAGTTGATTCAAACTTCGCGGTGTCTTTCGGCTGGATAAAAAACTGCAATGGTACGCCTGATTTGGAAGCAATGACTTTATTTCTGAAATCGCCGATAACCATAGCGAGTAAATAGGAAGACATTGGCTTTTGCATTTCGTAAAGCCATATTTTTTGGTCTTTATCCGGAAACGTTTCTTTTAAAATACCGTTGGCTAAAACATTAAAGTTCTTATCAAACGTAATATTGAGGTTGAAAACCACTTTCTCGTTGACATCATCAAAACTCGGCAACCAATGGCTGGTATATTTGCCTTGCCCTTGTGTCCAGATTTGTTGCGCACCGGCATTGAAATACATCGTTTGTTTGGGAGAAGCTTGGTAAGTAAATTTGAGTTTGTTTTTCCCTTTTGCAAAACCTTCGAACAAGACTAAAGCTTTGTTATTGTTTATAAATTTAACCGGTTTGCCATTAATCCGAACCTCACTGAAAGTCATGTTTTGGGCATCAATCTTTATCGAATCAATCGCTGCGATTACTTTAAATTCGTAGGTAACATTACCTGCTATTTTTTTAGTTTGCATATCGGGAAATAAGGCCGCGTTGCATTTTATAAAATCAACTTTCGCCTTTT
>NZ_CAMLRU010000058.1 GCF_946482535.1 uncultured Flavobacterium sp. | reverse complement strand
GTATTTAAAATCCACGCCAATATGGATCCGAAACACCGAGACCGTTTGGCTTTTGTAAAAATTGTATCGGGTACTTTTGAGAGAAACAAACCTTACACCCATGTAAGACTGAACAAAAACTTGAAATTCTCGAGTCCGAATGCCTTTTTTGCTGAGAAAAAAGAAATTGTCGATATTTCTTATCCGGGCGACATTGTGGGTTTGCATGATACCGGTAATTTTAAAATAGGTGACACCTTAACTGAAGGAGAAATAATGAGTTTCAAAGGAATTCCGAGTTTCTCTCCGGAACACTTCAGATACATCAACAATGCAGATCCATTAAAAGCCAAACAACTTGATAAAGGTGTTGACCAATTGATGGATGAAGGTGTAGCGCAGTTGTTTACATTAGAAATGAATAACAGAAAAGTTATCGGAACCGTTGGTGCGCTTCAGTATGAAGTGATTCAATACCGTTTAGAGCATGAATATGGTGCCAAATGCAGCTATGAAAATTTCCCGGTACACAAAGCCTGTTGGGTAAAACCAACCGACCCTAAAAGTGAAGAATTTAAGGAGTTTAAAAGAATCAAACAGAAATTCCTGGCTCATGATAAATATGGTCAATTGGTTTTTTTAGCCGATTCTGAGTTCACTATCCAAATGACACAAAGTAAGTTTCCTAACGTAAAATTATATTTCACCTCAGAATTTGATTAATCAATTCTAAAATTTAGTAGTTAATTTTTTATGTTTGAAAATGATTACTATATTTACCAAAAGAATTTAAAGTCATGAAAAGCATCTATAAAATCTGTCTTACGCTGTTTCTATTGTTAACCAATTTAGCGGCTTTTGCCCAAGGAGAGCCCGATCCCGATCCCGATCCGCCGGCAGCACCAATAAATACTAGCCTTATCTTGTTAGCATTTGTGGGTGTTTTATTTATTTTATATACCTTAAGACAACATAAAAAAACTGTTTAATTTACTTATAAATTTAAATTAAAAAAAAATCCCGTCAATTACTTGACGGGATTTTTTTGTATTAGCTCTGATGATTATCTGATAACTTTTTTAGTTACTACCAAACCATCTTGAGAAGTGATTTGAATCAATAACACTTCATTGGCTTGACCTGTGGTTATGATTGTTTCAGAATTATTAATTCCATTCTTTTCCAACAATAATCTTCCTCTGATATCAAATACTTTTACACTTGCCATGGTAACATTGCCCGAATTAATCACAAAATCATTAGCTGCGTTTTTATAAACAACTACCTGATTGGCATTGAAAACCGGTGTTGTAACTCCTAAAGGCGATTGGTAAAGAACTTCAAATCTGGAATCAAAAGTACCCGTATCTGAGGCAAAAGAATAAGCCGAAGTGTTCAGATTGTGTACTACTGATGTTAAATTATCTCTCAAGAAAATATCTTGTCCATTTAAAAACAGCCCGTCAACATGATCAATAGCAATGGTATATTGACCGGCATTGGCCACTCTGAAACTTAACGGAACTACATCATTATTATCAAAAGGCAAAGCTCTTCCCTGAATAGCATATGGAGTCGTTCCTATTAATGAAGTCAAAGCAATATCACCATCATAAATGGATTTACCATCTAATGAATTATCTACGTCATTAGTTGCATTGGTGATATATCCGATCATTGTTTGAGAATACATACCGTTATCATTGGTTGCGTTTAACCAAATACGATTTCTTTCAATACTGTTATTACTTCTAAAAAATTGATTGGCGTGATCGTTAATTCTCATCGAGTTGTTAAATTCTAAACTCGAACCGGTAGCGGTAGTCTCCACTATGAATCCTTGACCGGTTTGGATGACATCATTAGGATCAAAAACGGCAGCACCACCATTGGTAACAAATCCACCTTGCGTCCAAGTACTGTAACTAGAATTAAAATTACTGTTAGTTTTTCTTAAAAAATATAATGTCCCGGTTATATTGGAAGCATTATTAGTATCGGTAACAAAAGCTATAGCATCAAGTGGTGAAGGATAAGGATTACCTACTAAATTAAATCTTTGTCCCGAAGCAATATTATTCAGTGAAACGGTTTGAGTTCCGTTATTTGGTGTACCGGTAAAAGTACCTGTCCAAATAGTTGGTGTTGTAGGGTGATTATTTGGCATACGAATCAAGTAACCAAGACCTGGTGAGAATGGAACATTGTTGTTATCAACTCCGTTTACACCGTTACTATTTAACCCGGTAATATTAAATCCTGAAACACTGCTGTAAGTGTTTGTACTTGTATTGTAAACATAAAAACGATTGGCAAACGTAAAAGGGCTAAAAGCATATAAACCTTGACCTGTAACCGGTGAAGACCACAAAGTATAGTCGAGTCTCATAATTGCGCTACTGTTTCTTTTTACCACCGTTGATCCTGAACCGGTATTGGCCACATCGTTGACTTGGATTAAATTAGCATTGTTTTCCAATGTTAGTGTTCCGTTATTACTTATTACATCCGTTACCGTTAAGTCGTAGGATGAATTTACTTTTAATGTAGTTCCTGAATTCAACGTTAGCGTATTAATACTAACCCCAGATGAAATTATTGGATAAAACGTAGCTGTAGCTATTGTTACATCTGAAACACTGGCAGGAACAACACCACAAGACCAGTTAGCCGGATTCGTCCAAGTCGTGCTAACACTTCCTGTCCATGTATTGTTGTTTGAAATCGTTACTGTCCAACTTCCCGTTGAAACGGTAAAAGTGGTATTACAAGTATTGTCCTTTGCAAATCTGGTGTAAGTAGTTGTAGCGGTTAATCCGGCAGGCGGATCGTAAGTAGCCGAGTTGGAACTCGGAATATCATTCCCATTAGCTTGCCATTTATATGTAATGGTTTCGTCTCCACCACTGGCTATGGTTGCGTTGCCGATAAGCGCAGGATCACCATTGTAACAAATAGTTTCTCCAGTTGTTAAAACAGCTCCCGAAGTAAAAGTTGCATAAACTGTTGCCGTTACCGCAGTTCTGGTTACAGAAACACATCCTGTTGTAGTATTTCTGGCTTCAGCGTAATAAATTGTTGTTGAAGAAATACTTGGAGTAGTATAAGCCGTTGAATTGCTTAACAATAATGTTCCTCCGGAAGAAGCATCATACCAATCTACCGTTTCTCCTCCATTTACAGAAGCCGATAGATTTACTGTTCCTGTACTGCATATAGCACCATTTGTTCCCGAAGGAGCATTTGGCGAAGCGATAACTGTAAGGGTTCCGTCATTATAGGTAATACTGTAATTGGTTGCGGTAAATGTTCCACCGGTTGCTGAGGAAGCTGTAATAGCATATGAACCAACAGCCGCTCCCGAAGCTGCACCGGTACTTGACAAGGTTACGCTTCCTATAGTTTCACCGTTTTGCAATCCAATCGAAGTAAAAGCCGTAGTTCCTAAAGCATAAGTTGTACCAAAACATTTTGAAGCATTATCTGCTGTAATGGTAAGCAGTGCAGTATTAACAGTAAGTGTACCATTATTGTAAGTAATAGAATAATTACTTGCTGTAAATGTTCCTCCCGTTGCTGAAGTTGGAATTATACTATAGGTTCCAACAGCAGCTGTATTTACTGCTCCTGCACTTGAGATAGTTATACTTCCGATAGTTTCACCATTTTGTAATCCGCTTGATGTGAATGCGGTAGATCCTGAACCAACTGTATAAGTTTGTCCGTAAACTTTAGTATCGCTATCTGCAGTTATGGTTAACACTCTTAGCAAAATAGAAAATGATGTCGCACTTGAATTTGCAGTTCTGTAAAACCCATCCGCACTGTCACCAACTGTTGCTGTAACTGTATAGTCACCGGCATTAGTTGGCTGGGTTGCACTTGGACCATAAACAGTTCCGCTTACACCAACATAGCTAAAAGTATAACTTGTTCCTGTTCCTGTATTTGTTGCAGTATTTGGTCCTTGCGCTAAACCGTTATAAGTGTAAGTTCCAACTGTTGGAGTTACGGTCGGTGTAGCAGCAGTATTAGTTGCTACATTAATAACACCTGTAGTTGCTCCGAAGTAAGTATCATTTTTAAATGTTGCGGCTGATGTTGTAGAACCCCATGTTCCGCTATTTGTTCCAAAAGTCCCAAGTGTAAGAGAATCTGCTGAATGAGTCAATCCTGTTCCGAGATTAGCTTGAGTTCCACTAGCGACAGATAGATTTGCACTAGTTGTAATAACAGAACTAAATGTTTTAACCCCACTATTAGTTAATGACAGATTGTAAAATGTTGTAGCTCCTGAAACAGATTGTGCTGTGGCACTATTAAAAGTTACTGTACCACTATTGCTGTTAAATGTATTATTATTAACCCAATTTCCTTGAACATTGATATTTGCAGAAGCAGGTCCTGTTAATGAAGATGCTGCCGCTATTGAAATATTATTGAATGTATTTACTGAAGAACCACTTATTGTTGATGTCCCATTAAAATTAATCGTTGAAGTATCCGGAGTGAAGGTTCCGTTATTAATCCAGTTTCCGGCAACATTGTGGGTAAAACTGCCTGCTGCAAAAGTAGCATTACTATTGATAGTCAAATCTTTTGAAGCTGACAAAGAACCGGCAGCAGTTTTTGTTGAATTCCCGGTAAAAGTAACATTAGCATAATCAGCTCTGGAAGTTACCGTTTGTGAAGAAGTTGAATTGTATTCTATAGTGGATAATGCCCCTAAGGTAAAAACCGGAGTATTAGTTGAGACTAAAGTAGTAGTGGTGGATCCATTTAACCCAGCAGTAACTGCTGTTTTTAATGTTCCGTTAATTTCCCACACTTCATTTGCTGTTCCCGCTCTTAAAAGATTCGTTCCTGTTACTAATGTTGAACCTGCATCCACAGTGGCACCGGTATCTACAACACCCCATTGCATTAAATCTGTAGACAATGTTAGAGTAGTATTATTGGCCACATGTACTATAGCATATTGCCAATTGGCAACTGCTGTTGTGTAAGCGTTAGAATAAGTTGTGTTTCCACCTCCGGTAAATAAAACTTCTGTAACTCCGGAACCGGTATTAGTGAAAGTACTTGTTGTTGTTTGCACATAACTACCGGATATTGCTAAAACACAAGCAATCCCGGCCAGTGTTGTATTACTGGAATCAAAAGTACCTCCTGTTAAAGAAAAATTATTTACATTAATGGTGTTAGGGGTAGTTAAGGAATTATTTCCTATAAATGTTCCGGATGTTATACTCATTGTTCCGGAAACAGTGGTTCCGTCAACTGCATTAGTTACAGTAACCGCAGTATTTTTTGTTAAATTAAAAAATGTAGTTGCTACTGTTCCTCCTATTGTTGAAGTTCCTGTAAAAGTCACCGTGCTTGAACCTGCAGTAAATGACCCTCCGTTATTTGTCCAGTTACCACTTAAAGAAATATTAAAGTTGTTAGCAATCAAAGCACCACTAGCAAGGGTGATAAAACCCGTTACAGTTTTAGCGGCATTTAATGTAACTCCATTAGTGTTATCAATTATTAAATCCGCTCCAAGAGTGTTAGGAAACTCTACATTAGAAGTGGTTTGTGCTGCATCTCCTTTGTATTCTAATACGGCACTAACACCATAAGTTGGAGTTGTCCCGGCTGCAGTTGCTGTTCCTTGCATGGAAAGCTTTCCGTTTATTGTTGCACCGGTAACTGTCTTAGCTCCGGAACCTGAAAGGGTTAAATTGTTATAAACATAAGTACCTACTGTTTGATTACCAGCAGCGTTATAATTCACAGTGCTTGTCGAGGCAATAAAATCACCTCCTGAAATTGTGCCTCCTATATTTAAAATTCCACTACCACTGAACCGAATAGCATTTCTCCCAGCTACACCATTCATCGTTATATTACCAGTTACATTTACAGTTCCAGATGATATTGTTATTTCGGAATCTCTATTATTGTTCGTTGTATCAGTAATTGAACCCGAAGCACAACTTAATGTTCCTGTTCCAACGGCAATAATTTTATTATCGCCATTTCCGGATCCTGCTCCAATGTTTAGAGCCCCAGAAATAGTCAATGAATTGGTACCACTAATGGTAATCGTATTTGAGTTGGCTCCACTACTAATTGTTAATGAACTACAGACTGCGGCTACGTTTACTGTAACATTGAAATTGTCAGGAATTGTAACAGCGTCAGTCGCAGCAGGCAGACCGTTTGGATTCCAGTTATTGGCATCTCCCCAGTTAGCTGTTCCGGCTCCACCGTCCCATGTTTTCTGACCATAAGATTCGTTTGTAACAAAAAATGTAATCAACAAGAAAACAGTTGAAAATAGCAATCTAGAATTTGGTAAAAATCTTTTCATAATCAATAAAATTATTTTTTCGAATGTGGCTTTCTAAATAGAACTCTAACCATTATGCTTTTTAAAAGTTTAAACAGTACTGCTTACTTCAGCACCTTGTTTTGCCAGTATTACTAACCTCTTGTTGTGTTTTTTTAACTGTAAAACTTAACTTGTTAATAGAGATAATAGTTATAGTTATTATCGCACAAAGAAATAAATTGTTTTTTAAAAACGCTATTTTTTTTTAGATTAAATGACATATTTTTTACTTGAAATGAACCAATTAACTGTTTAACGGTCATTATTTATAGTTAATCGGTTTTCTAAATTTTAAAAACAATTAATTTCTTATAAAAATTCACTAAGACAGGATAAAAAAATCCGCAGATAATCCAATTTTTAAAAAAAATTTTGACTGATTAAACCTGACACATTGAAAGTACGCTTAACTCCGGATGAGAAAATTTATCCATAAAATCTATTTAAACCACAACTGTCTGGAAAATGAATCCCAAAAAAAAACCCTGCCTAAAGGCAGGGTTTTTCAACTAAATTAATTGAACTATATAAAAAATTACTACTCGTCTTCGGCAACCAATATTTTCACATCGGTTTTCTTATCAATTTTAATGGCTGTTTTAGGAAACAAGACCTTCTTAGTTACTTTCAAACCTTCATTAGAAATAATTTGAACTACTAATATCTCAGTTGTAATCCCAGAACTTAACAATACATGGTTACTGTTAATATTTTTTTCACTAGTTAAAAGCCTACCGGTTACATCAAATATTTTCACACTCGACATTACAACATTTCCTGTATTAATAGAAAGCTCATTATTTAGTGTTTTATAAATGACCACTTGACTTTCATTAAAAACCGGAGTTGTTATAGCTAATGGGGCTTGATATAAAACTTCAAAACGGGAATCAAATGTGCCTGATGCCGTGGTAAAAGTATAACCTCCCTCGGTCAAATTATGCACATCGCCGGTGGTATTGTCTCTTAAATAAACCGATTGCCCTCCTCCGGCAAATAAACCATCTACTCTATCTATTGAAATAGTGTAATCACCCGGAGTTGTTACTTTTAAACTTAAAGGAACTACATCTGACGCATCAAAAGGCAGTGTTCTCCCTTGAATAGCATAAGACTCATTCCCTATTAAAGAGGCTAAAGTAATATCTCCATCAATAATTAATTTTCCGTCTATCGCTTGGTCAACTCCTTGTGTTGCTCCGGTCATATAAGCTATCATAGTTTGCGAAAACGAACCGTTAGCATCAGTAACATTCAACCAAATACGATTTCTCTCGACCGTATTGATGGTATTGTTGTTTCTCATAAATCGATTGGTCGTATTGTTAATTCGCATATCATTATTAAAAACAACCGTTCCTGAACCGGTGGCTTCAACAAGGAACCCTTGACCGGTTTGAATTACATTGGCTGAATTTTCGTTGTATTGAGGCAAGGTCAAAATACTTTCTCCATTACCGTTAAATCCACCTAAATTATAGGTACAATAACCTCCATTTGTGCCTCCATTTGTTTTTCTCCAAAAATATACTGTTCCGGTTATCGAACCGTTAGCAATATTTTCACTGATAAATACATCGGCATCTATTGGAGAAGGATAAGGATTTCCAATCAAATTAAAGCGCTTGCCGGGACCAAAGTTTTGCAAAGCCATGCTGTAATTTCCATTATTAGGAACTCCAGTGAACTGACCTAACCAAGGCGTAGGTTGATTGGGATGATTATTGGCAACTCTAACCAAATATCCTTTTACCGGAGTAAAATTGGTCACCGCCGGATCAACCGTTTGATATTGATTGGTATCGGTATTGTAATCGTAAAAACGGTTGGTTAATGTATTTGGTGAAAATGCCAACAATTGTTGAGAACCTACCGGACAAGACCATAATGTATAATCCAAACGCTTGATTGGTGCGCTGTTTCTTTTTACCACTATTGAACCCGAATTGGTATTGGTGTTTCCTTTTTGCAACAAGTTAGCATTACTGTTAAAAGTAACCAAACATCCGGGATTAACCGTTATGGCACCATCCAAGGTCACGCTGTCTCCAGAGGATATCAACACCGAAGCATTATTGGTAACGGTCAATTTACAAGCTCTTAAATTATATGGTGTAGTGCTAGTCCCGGGAGAAGTAAATGCTCCTGAAATTATAGCAGCCTTAGAAGCCGTTGGTTCTCCATTGCTCCATGTGGTTCCGTTCCATGTGGTTGAATCATTACCAACAGTAACTACTGCCGAGCCGCTAACTACTGCCGAACAGCCGGAAGCTGTGGTAACTGAAACTAATGTATAAGTTTTAGTCACAGAAGGACTAACCAAGATTACCGAACCATTCACATAATTATTTACCGTTACATTACTTGTTCCGTCATTGTACACTACTGTATACTGTCCGCTACTTCCTGATATGTTAACTGTTAAATTAGCATTCCCACCAACACAGGTAGTCGTAGTTCCTGACAACACAGCAGTTGGAGCTGAGCCAACAGTTAAACCAACACTATTACTGGAAACCGCAGCACAGGCACCACTGGTTACTAAGGCTTGATAAGAAACATTCTGTGTTAAAGCCGGTGTAACATAGGTACTGCCGGTTGCTCCGGCAACATTTAACCAAGCCCCACCCATAGCAGAACTTTGCCATTGAATGGTTCCGGTGTAATTGATTAAACTCAAAGTGGCACTACTACCCGAACAAATAGATGTTGATGCGGTAGAAACTGTACCTCCCACCGAAATAGGATCAACTGTTAAGGTTCCGTTTACGTAAGTAATAGCATAATTGGTTGCCTTAAAAGTTCCTCCTGAGGCATTTTGAGCTACAATAGGGTAAGTTCCAACCGCCGCACCGGAAGGATTTCCTGTACTGGATAAAGTGACACTTCCCACTGATTCAGAGCCAACCAAACCGCTTATTGTATAACCATTCGAAGGCAAAGTATGGTTGACTCCTAAACACTTTGAATGATTTAAAGCTGTTACAGTCAAAGGCTTTGCCGTAATATTCCCTGTTAATCCTGTAGGCTGGACTAAGGTATAATTTGCAGCATTGGTTCCACTCAATGAATTGGTCATGGTGACACTTATCCCGTTTCCAACATCTTTAGTTGCAAATGTTCCTATATTGTTAAAAGTAACTACTTCGGAACCAACGATTCCGCTTAAAGTTCCTGACACTGTAGCCGTTGTAGTACCATCATAGGTTTTACTGGCCACCAAAGGAGAATTTAGGGTTAATTCCTTAGGGATAATTTTTCCGTTACAAGGAATTACGAAAGCGGTAAAACCACCACCTTCAAAAGTAATATCTTCAAGATAAGTTCCGACCAAAGTAGAGGCTTTGAGACGAACCCATACAGTAGATCCCGACAAATTTCCACCGGTAGCAGTTAACGTGGCGGTTGAACCAAATCCGGCTGTAGAAGAAGTTGTAGATACTTCAAAGTTTGTCGAACCGTTTATAGTTATAGTTGCATTGGCCGGACTTAAACCCGATGCATTGATTTGAAAGCTTCTTACCGGAGCAGAAGCATAAGGGTTCGTTGTTCCGAAATTTAAGGCTGTTGTATCGGAACCAAGTACTGAACCAGAGAATGTAAAATCATTTATAGAATAACTTCTTGCGGCGGTACTTCCACTGGTACAATTGAAACCGTAAAATCTGAAAGAAGTGGCTGTGGATAAATTTTGGTAATCAGCACCGGTTAAATTAATTGTGGTTCCGGCAGTATTTGGCGAACCAACATTAGTAGTAAAATTATCTCCATTCACATCAGACCTGAAAGCAAATGATCTGGGCGCACGAGAACCGGCTGTTCCGGTGTAAACAAAACTACTCATATTCATTTTATAACCAGTTGCCGGCGTTAAAGTGAAAGAGAAATACTGAGTATCATCAATAGTAGCATTGGTCGTCCATCCGCCAATATTATAGGTATTGGTAGAAGTTAAGGCAGATAAACCTGAAGCATATCCTACTCCACTAGCCGTTAAGTTTGCATTTACGGTTTGCCCTGCGGTATAAGGGTTTGCAGCCGCTGGATTAGAACCTGTAATAGGATTTGTCCAAATAGTAGCTTGCGAGGAAATTTTTGGACTCGCTAAGAAAAAAAACAACGCCAATAAAAATTTAAAAGTGGCCCTAAAAAAATAAACAGACGATTGTTTATTTAAATTTTTTAGATTTTGATTTTCCATGATTTTAGTATTTTTTTAAAATAGGTTAAATAGTTAAACATAGATGTTGGGGCATCTTAGTTGTTATACAAATGTATTTTGTTATGTAATCCATTATGTATAATTTAGTTTAATGGAACATATATTTAGACAAATGGATTTTATTGTTCGATATTCGGTATTTTTAGTGCGCTATAAATACACGATGAAAAGCAAATATTATCGATTATTTACGTTTTTTGACGTTGTAATACGCTATTTAACATTTTTTGTAGCTTTTTATTTAAAAATATTATTGTTAAAAGCCTTGTATATTATAGTACAAAATAAAAATACCAACATGCTCAACCATTAAAATCTGTGACTGATTTAAAATCAAGGCATTGGTATTAAATAGGATCTATAATATTTTGAGGGTAAAATAGTAGCATCAGAACCTTTTCAAACAAAAAACCTCTTCAGTAATGAAGAGGTTTTTTCTGTATATTATTATGCCTGTCCGGCAGGACCGAAATTTAAAGGAATCGGAGGTTGTTCCGTGTCTTTAATTTCACCGTTGGCCAATTCGTATCGGTGAATGTTTTCTCCTAATGCTTTCAGAAATCTGTTGGCATGTTGTGGTGTCAAAACGATTCTCGACTTTACCTTCGCTTTGGGCACGCCCGGCATGATGGTTACAAAGTCAACTACAAATTCTGAAGCCGAATGGTTGATGATGGCTAAATTGGAATAAATCCCTTCTGCTGTTTTTTCATCCAACTCAATGTTGATTTGTCCTTGTTGTTGGTTATTATCACTCATTTGATATTAAATTTTTGATATTAGATATTAAATTTTGAAACTCATAGTAATATAAAAAGCCACTAATTTAAAATTAAAATAGTGGCTTTTGTATCATTAATTACTAATTAAGAAGATTAATAAATGTATTCTTCTTTGTTAGCCATAATTTCATTGTAATCTTCTTTTGAGCCTACAATAGTGTGATCATAATCTCTCATACCGGTTCCGGCAGGAATTCTGTGCCCTACGATAACATTTTCTTTAAGACCTTCTAAGGTATCTACTTTACCGGCTACAGCGGCTTCGTTTAATACTTTAGTAGTCTCTTGGAACGATGCGGCCGAGATGAATGATTTGGTTTGTAATGATGCTCTCGTAATACCTTGAAGTACCGGAGTTGCCGTAGCAGTAATTACATCACGTGCTACTACTTGGTTTTTATCATTACGTTTTAACAACGAATTTTCATCTCTTAATTCACGCGGAGAAACAATTTGACCCGGTTTTAATACCTCAGAGTCACCGGCATCTTCTACCACTTTCATTCCGTATAATTTATCGTTTTCTTCGATAAAGTCAGCGGTGTGTATCAATTGCTCTTCCAAGAATAAAGTATCTCCCGGATCTTGCACTTGTACTTTACGCATCATTTGACGAATCACCACTTCAAAGTGTTTGTCGTTGATTTTTACCCCTTGTAAACGGTAAACCTCTTGAATTTCATTTACCAAATACTGTTGAACAGCTGATGGTCCTTGAATTCTTAAGATATCATCCGGCGTAATAGCACCGTCAGACAATGGCACACCCGCTTTTACGAAGTCGTTTTCTTGAACTAAGATTTGACTTGATAATTTCACCAAGTATTTCTTAACCTCACCAAATTTAGATTCGATGATAATCTCACGGTTACCTCTTTTGATTTTTCCAAAAGAAACCACACCGTCGATTTCAGAAACTACTGCTGGGTTTGAAGGATTACGAGCTTCTAACAACTCGGTAATTCTTGGTAAACCTCCGGTGATATCACCTGCTTTAGAAGAACGACGAGGAATTTTAACCAAGATTTTACCGGCTTTAATTTTCTCTCCGTCTTCAACCATCAAGTGAGCACCAACCGGTAAGTTGTAAGAACGGATTAATTCTCCGTCTTTACCGTAAACCAATAAGGTTGGGATTAATTTTTTATTTCTTCCTTCGGAAATTACTTTTTCTTGGAATCCGGTTTGCTCATCGATTTCAACTTGGAAAGATTGTCCTTGTTCTAAATCTTCGTAAGCAATTTTTCCGGTAAATTCAGAAACGATAACTCCGTTATATGGATCCCATTTACAGATGGTAGCTCCTTTTTCAACCACATCACCGTCTTTCACACTAATTACAGATCCGTATGGAATATTGTGCGTGCTTAATAAAATTCCGGTTTTAACGTCTACTAATTTCAACTCAGTTGAACGAGAAACCACGATATCAACTTTATTTCCTTCAGCATCTTCTCCTACAACCGTTTTCAAATCTTCGATTTCCAATTTACCACCAAATCTTGCTACAATGCTTGATTCTTCAGAAACACCACCCGCAACACCACCAACGTGGAATGTACGAAGGGTCAACTGTGTACCAGGCTCACCGATTGACTGTGCGGCAATTACTCCGACAGCTTCTCCTTTTTGGGTCATTTTTCCGGTAGCTAAGTTTCTTCCGTAACATTTAGCACAGATTCCTTTTTTAGCTTCACAAGTCAATGGCGAACGCACATCGATTTTCTCTAATGGAGATTCTTCGATAGCTTTAACGATGGCCTCAGTGATTTGCTCACCTGAGTGAACTAATATTTCGTTGGTTAACGGATTGATTACATCTTGTAATGCCACACGTCCTAAGATTCTCTCTCCTAAAGTTTCAACGATTTCTTCATTTTTCTTCAAAGCCGAAACTTCAATTCCTCTTAGCGTACCACAATCTACAGAGTTTACGATTACGTCTTGAGAAACGTCATGTAAACGACGAGTCAAGTAACCCGCATCGGCCGTTTTCAAAGCGGTATCCGCTAATCCTTTACGAGCACCGTGCGTAGAGATGAAGTACTCCAAAATCGAAAGACCTTCTTTAAAGTTGGAAAGAATCGGGTTTTCAATAATTTCACCACCACCAGCGGTTGATTTTTTCGGCTTAGCCATCAAACCACGCATACCGGTTAACTGACGAATCTGTTCTTTCGATCCACGCGCTCCGGAGTCAAGCATCATATATACTGAGTTGAATCCTTGTTGGTCTTCACGGATGTTTTTCATTGCTAACTCGGTTAACAAGGCATTCGTTGAAGTCCACACGTCGATTACCTGGTTGTAACGTTCGTTGTTGGTGATAAGACCCATGTTATAGTTCATGGTAATTCCGTCTACTTGCTCACGAGCATCGGCAATCAAATCGTCTTTTCTTTCCGGGATAATAATATCTCCCAATGAGAATGACAAACCACCTTTGAAAGCGAATTTGTATCCCATATCTTTCATGTTATCCAAGAAAGCTGCTGTGGTAGGAACATCAGTTACTGCCAAGATTTTCCCGATGATATCACGCAAAGATTTTTTAGTCAATACTTCATTGATATAACCTGCTGCTTGCGGTACTACTTCGTTGAATAATACTCTACCGGCAGTAGTTTGGATAATTTTATAAACCAATTCTCCATTCTCATTAAAGTCTTTTGCTCTGATTTTCACACGAGCATTCAACTCTAATCTTCCTTCGTTCAAAGCAATATTTACTTCTTCAGCAGAATAGAAGGTTAGGCCTTCTCCTAAAATTTTCAATTCAGGAGTTGATAATCTTTCTTTGGTCATGTAGTACAGACCCAAAACCATGTCCTGAGAAGGTACTGTGATTGGCGCACCATTCGCAGGGTTCAAGATATTGTGAGAAGCCAACATTAACAATTGAGCTTCCAAAATAGCTTCCGGTCCTAACGGTAAGTGAACCGCCATCTGGTCACCATCGAAATCCGCGTTGAACGCCGTACATACTAACGGGTGTAACTGGATTGCTTTTCCTTCAATTAATTTTGGTTGGAAAGCTTGGATACCCAAACGGTGCAAAGTAGGAGCACGGTTTAGTAGTACCGGGTGTCCTTTGATTACGTTTTCAAGGATAT
>NZ_CAMLRU010000057.1 GCF_946482535.1 uncultured Flavobacterium sp. | reverse complement strand
AAACCGTATTTCCGGCTACCATTGAACTGGAATCAAAACTGTCAACCGCCACGTTTACGGTACCATTGCCCGGTGTTCCGTTAAAAGCAAAATCGATGGTGCCTGTTCCGGTACTGAAAGGAGCAATATCACGAACTCTGGCAATAAAACCACTTCCCGGTGAAACGGATGATAAACCTAACCAAGTTCCTGTTGAGGTACCTGATTGCCAAACAAATTTATAGTCAAACTCGGTTGGAATTTGGCTGTAAGCGTCTTCAACAATTGGAGAACCCCAATACACGTAAGCCCATCGAGTCATCGGACGCGTAGTTCGTGTCATTTTAATACTTCCGGAATTGACAGCTGCATCATTGATTTGTATCAAACTGGCGTTATTTTGAATGTCAAATACAGCACCCGATTTTACAGTAACTTCATCAGTAATGGTGAGGTTATTTACAGGCTCTATTATAAGGCTGGCACCGGTTTTAACAGTAATGTTTTTTCCGAAGGCATCATAACTACTGCCGGAAATTATAGGGTCTACGGAAGTATCCGGAATTACAATACAGCTGCTGGCTGTTGGTTTACCCAATGGCATCCAGTTTTCGTCATCATCCCAATAGGAATCTGTTCCGTTCCAAATTTTAGTATTGTTGGTTACGGTTATTACTTTTGAAGTTACACAACCATTATCCAAAACAGCATTCACAGTAAAATTAAAACTAGTCACTTGTAATTGAGCTAATGTCGGCTGTACATAAATAACCGCTGCCGTGGTTAACGGGTCGTAAGGAATTGTACAAGCAACATCGGTAAATGCTGGTATTGTAGTGGTCCAATTCAAATTGACATTAGGACGGTTTCCGAACAATTGTACATCATCTATGGCAATTCCGTCACACCAGTTGTTGTTGTAATATCTTACTCTCACCTTAAACTGACTTACACCTACATAAGCGGATAAATCATAAGTCAGATCTTGAAATTTAGTTCCAATTCCGACATCTTCAGTGAATCGCTTTATTTCAATCCAATTGACTCCATTATTGGTGGAAACGTCTATGGTCACATATTCTTCTGCAGGATAGGCACCATCCATGAAATATCTGGAATAAAACATTCTTAAGCTTAAGGTGAGACTGGTAAAGTTCACCGTACTTACCGCTGAGGAAGCGATTTGATTTTGAACATAAGGAAATGCATCCGCAAAATCAGAAGTAGCCATAGCAAATCCATCGCCGTTAATACCGGAAGAAATTGCCGGATACCAAGTATTGGTTCCGGATATAGCAGTTGGAATATAAGTACTGGTTCTGTTTTGCCATTGTGTATTGGCATCTCTAACACTCGAAGTAATATTGGTGTTTGTAAAAGTGCCTAATCCTGAATTGAATTCCTCGTTGATTAAATAGACTTCTTCTACATCTCCGGTAGCAGACAATTCAACACCAACATTTTCTCCGCAAGAAATTGGGTTTTGAGGGAAATAAGTCAGGTTAGGGATTGGGCTTACAATAGCCGAAATTTCGGTTCTGGTTAATGATTCGCAACCGTTATAGGCCGTTACATAATAATTAGTGGTTGTATTGATGGATGGAGTAGTCCAACTTCCGCTACTGGTAGTTCCTGCTAATGTTGAACCGGTAGGTGTTGTGTACCATCTGAATTCTGTGACTGCCGGTACAACTACAGAGCTGGTGGCTTCTAAAGCTACTGTACCCGGTCCACAAGTTCTTCCCTCTGTTATTCCTGTAATTATGGCATTACATTTTGCCACAACGGTAAATAAATAATCTTCTGTTTCTCCTCCGTTATTAAGGTTGCCGCAAGAGTTAAAAGTGGTTGAGCCCATTCCGCCGTTTAAATCGATTCGGATTCTGAGACGATAATTTCCTAAAGCCTGACCTGAAGGGATGATAAATCCAAACGTAGTTGACCCCGTTGAGATTGTTCCGGAATTGTATACAATTTCAGTAGTGTTGTCAAAAGTTCCGTCTTTGTTCCAGTCAACCCAAGCTTTCATGAATGAGGAATACAAGGCCTGTACGGAGATATTCACCCCTTCGCCTTGAGCCTGACGAGATAAGTTGGCCAAGCCTGTAAAATCCTGATAGCCTGAAGGGCTTGAGGAATAGGTTGAATAATTGGAAACATCATTTAAGGTTCCTACGAAACTAACTTCAGTAAGATAGTCATCATCTTCTCTTCCTGTCGTCACTGATGGAGTACAGTAGTTTGAAGTTATGGTTGCCACATTTCCGGTTAACGGACTGACTAAATTATAAGTTGGCCCACCGGTACAAATGGAATTATAAGCAAAAACAAAGAAATAATAAGTTGTAAGCGTGGTTAAAGAAGTCGCTGTAAATGTGGTGTTAGAATCTATGTCAACCACAGTTCCGCCGGTAATTGCACCGCCTACCGTATAAGTTGTTCCGTTAGATGGAGTTGGCACAGTTCCTGTCGTATTGATGACTACCAAATAATTGTTGGGCGCCGGATCTGCAGCTGTAAAACTTCCTGAAATTGTTGTGCCGGTTGGGCTTAAAATTAAGGCGGTTGGCTGTATGGTTGGTGCAACGCAAACTACAGAGTTGGCAATGGTAACAGTGTAATCTTCCGTTTCTCCGAAACTACCGGTCATTGTACAACTCATGGCGGAGGTTATGGTAACTCTTTGGGCATATCTGATTCTCATACGGGTTTGGCCTAAAGTAGCGCCAGCCGGAATAGCAATAGCAACGGTATTGGTTGAATTAGCGATGATGTTATTTCCAATCAAAAAATATTCACCGGCATCTGCAAATGAACCGTTTTGGTTAAAGTCAATCCAAACTGCAGCACCATGTTTTTTGTTCCCCGGTCCGGTGCTAATGCTTAAATTAAAAGTATTTCCTCTCAATAAAGTTGTTGTTTGTCCTGCCGAAGCAGCATAATTAATATAACCGCCGGGAGCGCAAATACTGCTGTTGTTTAAAGTGTTAAAGGTAACATTGGCAATATAATCACCATTGGTTGCACAGTCTAAACTTCCTGTCGGAATACAATAACTGGTGGCCAAAGTTGTAGTGCTGGCGCTTAGCGGACTTGTACTCAGATATAATGGTGTGCCGGTGCAGATGGAATTATACGAAAAAACAAAAATGTGGTAGACGGTTGAAACGGTAAGCCCGTTAGCGACAAAACTAGTATTGCTGTCGATATCAACTACGGTACCGCCTGTAATTGCGCTTCCTATTGTATAAGTAGCTCCATTGGTTGGAGTTGGAATTGTTCCGGTTGTATTGATAACTACTAAGTAATTATTTGGGGCCGGTGATGCAGCTGTAAAACTTCCGGCTAAAGACGTTCCGCTTGGAGATAAAACCAATGCTGTGGGTTGCGCTGTTGGGGTAGTACAAGCCGGAGGCGCTACAATATTAAGCGTGTAATCCTCAATTTGGCCATAGGTAATAGTGCCACAAGCCGGTGGATAACCGGTTAGGATTCGGTTTATTACTCTCATTCTTGTAGAGCCGACAACCGCATTAAGTGGGACAGTTATGGAAGTAGTAAAAGCATATGTTCCGGTAGAGTAAGTGCCTAATTGAGATTCTTCTCCTACATCAAATGTACCGTTATTGTTCCAATCAAACCATACACTGGTGTAGGCAGGATTGCCATTGGCTCCAATTACATTTACCGAAATAGTATAAGTGTATCCTGCGGTTAATGTGGTTGAAAGCGAAGTGAAGTTTTCATAACCCGTAGTTCCGACAACAGCATTATTTATAGTATTAAAACTTACAGAGGAAATTGCATAGACATTGGTAGCATTGGCTGTACAATAAGTCCAACAACCAATACCAATTGGGGTGCTGATTATAACGTCATCAAATGTACTTCCGCATCTCCCGTTATCAATGGTCCATCGTAAAGTAGCAGAACTCCCAACGATTAAGCCCGTAACGGTTGAAGTGGGTGAATTCGGAGAGGTGATTGTAGCTGTTCCGCTCACCACTGTCCATGTTCCTGTTCCTAAAGTCGGCGTATTTCCGGCTAATGTGGCTGATGTTGCACAAGATAATGATTGATCAGGACCAGCCGCTGCTATGGTGTTAGAAGGACAGGTAAAAGTAATTTTCATATAACCTCCGGCACCTGCACCACCAACTTTATTTTTATTACCACCGCCGCCACCGCCGCCATAATTGACTCCCGGGCAACCTTCGCCACCGGCTCCGCCTCCACAAGCTCCTCCAGCGCCACCGGTTCCGGTTCCGCCGGTTCCGGCAGCACCACCCGTTGCATTGATTGCAGTAGTTCCGTTTGAAGTTGATCCGGCGCTACCACCGCCACCGCCGCCTGTTGTTGTAGTTCCAATAAAGCCATTTCCGCCATTAAAGAGGCCGATTCCTCCAATACCGGCAGTTGGTGCTGTAGCTGTAGTTTGTGTTTGACCACCGCTCCCGCCATTTGCAGTAAATAATGTTGTTGCGCCTTGTGAAAAAGTTGTGTTTCCGCCCGAGCCTCCGTTGGCACTAATTGTTCCTGCTACTCCGCCACTGCCAATGGTTACGGTATAGCTTTGTCCGGGTGTTACGGCTAAAGACACTATTTTTTGATAAGCACCGCCGCCGCCGCCGGCACCTCTGTATCCGGTTCCATTCGCAGCGCCACCGCCACCGCCACCGCCACCCCAAGCTTCTACTTGGATTGAGGTTACTCCTTGAGGACAAACCCATGTACCCGATGTTGTAAAAATAGTAGGGGATTGTGCTTTAAGAGAAGATATTGCAAGAAGCAATAGTAACGTTGTTACAATTTTTATATTGAGAAAAGAGACGGACTTCAAAGTGTAAGTATTTTCCATAGGGCTATGAATTTTAAACTCAGCTGATGCTTATACAAATTTAAAGTGATGGTCAATAGATTGTATAATTCTTAGTTGTATAACTCCAAAAATCGATTAACGACATTTTTTGGAGTATTATCACAGAATTGCGGTATGTTTTGTAAGTGTTTTTTCTGTATAAGTATTTTAAAAACAGAGGTTTGTGTTTTTGTAAAAATGATATTTTAAGAATGCTTTTTATTCCCTTTTTTTGTTTGACGAACAGATAATTTTAAAAGAAAAAGCGCTCTAAATTGAGCGCCTTTCTGGTAATATTCTTATTTTAAATAAGGTTTAATTTTTCAGAATTTTTTGGCTGAAATTTTTAGTTGTGTCCGTTGCAACTTTTACAATATAAGTTCCATTTGCCAAGTTCAAAATTGGAATTCTTATGTTTTGTTGATTAGTGTTTTCAAGATTGTATGTCGCAATTAATTGTCCCAACAAATTAAAAAGGCTTACGGATTTTAAATTCAAATTTAAATTTTGATTTGATATATTCAAGCTGCTGTCATTATTAGTGAAATAAATAATCGGGTTAGTTTCAATAGGATTGTTAGTTCCTAAGGATTGACCTGAAAAACGCAATGAAAATCTATTGTTATATTCACCGATAGGTAATGCCATGGTGAAATCACTGTTTCTTATGTTGTAGTCAATTCCGGTTTCTCCGTCATGGATGTAAATCTCGGTCGATTCGGCAATATTTTCTAAACCGCCTATTTTTATAATGCTCAATCCTTCTATTGACGTTTTAAGTCCGATTGGAATGATTTGATTAGTATTGAAATTGGAAACGGCTTGGATGGTATATTTTCCGTCGTTGATATTCCAATATAAATCATCCGGGTTTTGTTCAATCATTGGAGCGTCATAACCTATGTCGAATGAGTTGGTGGCATTTTGATCAACCCCTACTAAAATTTGTCTGTAGGTTTGGTTTGGTGATTCGAAAATCAATCTGATTTTTTGTCTGTCATCGTTTACCGTATCAACATTTTGAGAGCCACTTTGATTTCTGAAAAATACGGAGTTGGCAACAGACTCTGTTTTAAAGGCGCGCTGGCTATTTTTGAAGGTAATTGTTCCTCCGGTAACCGGTGTGCTTAAATTAGGATTATTAGTTCCCAAGTCACTGCTTGAGCCTGTTCCGATGAAAAATCCTTGTGCTACAGCGATGTGTCTTTTAGGAGTTTTTGTACCGCTGCTTCCGTTGTTAGCAGTTAGAGGATCGTTTGATAAAGCCACAACACCACCCATCAAAGTATAAGTTGCATAACCTCCTACATATTGATTCAGAATGTGAGATTGTCCGCCAAAATGATCCCAGAAATACAAGGCACCGTTAAAGATGTTACTGGCTGCTCTACCATCTCCGTCTTTAATGTTATCTTTGATGAATTCATCAGCATCCAGAGCAGAAGGATAAGGGTTTCCAACAAGATAAGACTGATTTAAACCAATGTTTATTCCAATAGTTCCATTATTTGGTTTACCGACAAAAACATAATTCTGCTCCGCAAAAGCCGATCCTGTCCCTGTTGGTCCTTTCATGGTGAAACCTTCCGCAGGATTCACCGTTCCGTTTTCTCCAATGTGTTGCCATCCGGCATAAGATGAACTTAGGCTGGTAAATTTATACATCCATCCGGTACTTAATTTTGCCGGAAAGGTCAAAGCACCATCCGCAAAATTTATATCGGCACCAAAGTTTAACACACTTGGATTGAAAGGATTGGTTGCTGAGTCAGAACCATCTCTTAAAACACTGCTAACGTTGTAGTTAATTCCATTAGTCGTAACCGGAGAAGACCAGTAGTTATAGTGGTAGCTGCTTTGGGTTCCTTGTTGGTCTTTTAATAGTCTTCCGGTTCCGCTTGACGGATTGGCAGTCGTTCCGTTTTGTACTAACTGAGCTTCGCCTGTTAAGCGTAAATCACCGCTTAGTAATGATAAATTATTCTCTACAGTCAACTCAAAACCGTTAACCAAACTGATTCCTTTGGCAGAGTTTGAATTGTTGAGGGTTAAATTATAGAATGTTTCGTTGGTATTGATTCCAGCGTTAATGGTTTGAATTTGATTTGCTGTCGAGCTGTTGAAAGTTACCGTTCCTGTTCCGGGTAAAAATGTTCCGCTGTTTTTCCAGTCTCGGCTTACATATAAATCTGAATTAGCAGTCATTGTTAAAGAAGCTGTGTTAGCAATAATCACATCTTGAGCTCTGGCAATGTTACCGTATAAAGCTGCGAAACTTGAGGTTGAAGGATCAATAACAGGCATTCTTACAACACCCGCCGGAATTTGAGCATTGATAGTCGCTGAAGGCATACCACCGGCCCAATTTTTACAATCAAACCAATCGTTACTAATCATACCTGTCCACAAACCGGGTGTTCCGTTTAAAACAGTAACAACGGCTGCTCCGGTTATGTCTGTTGAATTTGCAATACATTTTGAATCACTCAAAGCCGTAATGGTAAAAGTTCTGTTGGTGGTGATTCCATTAACATTAAATACATACGGATTGGTGTTGATGTTGTTAACCGTTGTGGTAGTAGAGCCATTACTGTAAGTGATGCTCCATGGTGCCGAACCGGTTAGGGCAACACTAAAAGTGGCTGGATTACCTAAGCAGATGGTTTGTGACGGACCAATATTGGCGGTTGGTCTCTCGTTTACAGTCACTGTGATATAGGTTGTTCCTTCCGGGCCATAACTGGTGCAACCATTTAAATAAGAAGTTACCGCATAAGTTGTAGTTACAGTTGGGCTAACTGTAGCTGTGGCTGTGGTACTGATAACTTCTCCGGTTATAGAATCAATCCATTGCGTTGTCAAATTGGCCGGTGATTCAGGGATTAAAATATTGTCAATAGCCCATGAACTGTTAACTGTTCCGTTGTATACAAAGCGAACTCTTAAATTAGGCTGTCCAATATAATTGCTTAAATCGATTGTTTGGTTAGGAAAAGCATTGTATGGATTTCTGGTGCTTGGTCCTGTAAAGGAAGCAAGTACTACGGTATAAGTTGCGCCACCATCCAATGATAATTCCACAGAAACTGAGGCTCCTGCTTGTAAATTGAAGGCATGATTAAAACTCAATTCTGCAGTAGTCAATCCATAGGTGTTAAAAATTGGCGTTTGCATGATAGAATTATAATTCCCGTTGGCGATAGCAAATTTTCCCATTGAGGCATAATTAATCCCTGAATAAGTTCCGCCGTTAGTGGCGCTCAATCTGAATGGTCCCTCAGTAGTATTACTACCACCGGCATTTAAACAGTTGCCACAACCGTCAACTAACCAATTGTCAGGATTCGCGTTACTAAAAGTTCCGCCTTCTGCAATATAAGAACTGGTAGCAAAACCGCTTTCAGAATATAATACCGATGAACCTCCGATACAAATTGTTTGTGGTGTTGCAGTAACAGGAGTAGGTCTGATATTGGGTATAACATCTACTAAAGCTACATAGGAGTAAGCCAGATTACAAGAAGCGCCATTTTGAACTACCGCTCTGTAGAAAGTAGTTTGCGTTATGTTATTGTAGTTTAAGGTGTCTGTAGTGTTGGCAATGGGTATCCAAGTTAATCCACCGTTTGTGGTAGATTCCCAACGAATAACACTTCCGATATGACCGCTTAAATAAATACTTCCGGATCCAAAATGACAAATAGTAGTTGTTCTTACCACCGGCGTTACATTTGGTAAAGAAATAGAAGCTGTTCCTCCAACACTTTGCTCGTTTACTGTTATGGCAGCATTATCAGAAGATAAATCGGTATCACAACCATTACTGATAACGCAGTGGTAATCAGCAGCAGAATCGGCAGCAGTAATTAAATTAAAATTTAGATTTGGCGTTGTAACACCGGAAATATTTCCACCGTTGATAAGAGCAGTAGCACCCTTAAACCATTGATAAGACAAGTTATCTCCGCTAGCAATTACCGAAAGTGCAACCAAATTGTTTTCACAAATAGTTTGACTTACAGCCGGTTGTGTTGTAATGGCCATAGGCTGTGGGACTACTACAGTATTTGTGGTATTAGAACATGTTGTTGTATTGTCGGTAAAAGTAAAAGTTACATCGCCATAATCTAAAGCCGTTACCAATCCGCTGTTGTCTATAGTAGCGATATTAGTATTGTTGCTTATCCAATTTCCTCCTGTATTTGGAGAGAGTTGTATGCTGCTTCCCATACAAACGCTGTTTGGTGCAGTAACTAAAGGTGCGGCATTAACGGTTACCGAAGTTGTAGCCGAATTAGAACAACTATTGCCATCAGTATAGGTATAAGTTATAATAGTGTTTCCGCCGGCAATACCGCTTACTATTCCGGAATTGTTAATGGTTGCTATGGAAGGAGAAGCAGAGCTCCAATTACCCCCTAATGTAGTATTTGAAAGCGTGGTTGATGCTCCGGCACATACACTGGTATTTCCCGTAATCACATCCAATGCAGGAAGCGGATTTAGCATGAAGGTAGCTGAACTTGTAGCGGTTCCCTGTGGAGTAGTCAGGGAAATGGTTCCAGAAGTTGCTCCGTTTGGTAAGGTTGCAGTCACTTGAGTATTGCTGTTTTGAACAAAAGAAGCCGAGGTTCCGTTAAAACTAACAGCGGTGCTACCGGCGATATAATTTCCGGTAATTATTACCGAAGCATTAGAGCCTTCACAAGCGTTTGTGGTTGACAATCCAATAGTTGTATAATGAATGGTAATTCTGAGGTAATCTACAGTAGCGGTTAAGCTGTTGTTTGCGTTAACCGAAATTACTGCGCCGAAATTAACATCATTGATGTCTGCAGGTGTCCAAGTAGTTCCCCAAGTGTCGGTTGATGAACCGTATGTAGCAACTGAAAAAGTTGTGCCGTAAGCTGTAGCTACCGCTTTATTGTTTCCGGTTACTACACCGCCTTTTACCAAACTTACTACATTGTCTCGGGTAATTCTTCCGCCATTGATTGCATTAGTTCTTCTGTTTACGGTTAATACGATACCATTAATAATGGCATTGTTAGGTATTGTAAAACCATAATTTTTTCCCAAAAGATTATCGGTGTTACCGGCCATGGCAAAAACAGCGGTTGCATAACTGGCATCGGAAGTATTAGTGATGTTTCCGGGTGTTGTCCAATCTAAATTAGCTCCGGCAATAAAAGTACCACTACCGGAATTATTAGGCCCGGCTGTTTGGGCAGATGAGGATTCGCTTACCAAAAGTAAAAGCGTTGCCAGAAGTAGGATATATTTTTTCGATAAAAATAATTCTAGCAATAAATTAATCTCTGATTGTAAGTAGTTTTTTTTCATAGGGCGATGAATTTTAAACTCCGTTAATACTTCTACAAATTTAGAGTGGGTGTCTATAGATGGTATTATTTTTAGTTGTATAACCTCAAAAGTCGATTAACTGCAACTTTTTAGGTGTTTTTATACTCCTTTCAACAAGTTTCATATGTGTAAATGCCTTATTAGCAGTATTTTACGATTTAAAAAAACATGTATTTCAACGATAGTTTTTTACCGTTCACAGATTATTTTTTCTTGATAAATCAATAATTGTTGTAAAAAAAAGATGATTATTTATGCTGTTTTAAGGGTAAAAATCAGTTTGTATCAATAGCCGAAAATTGCATAAATTGTCTATATTTGTTTTTCACTAAACCAATGTTAGTTTGATGAGTTTTTTTTTTAAAATCATGCTTTTATTTCCACTGCTGATTTCCGCTCAATCTGATTTTGAAAAAGGAGAGAAGTTGTTTTTGCAAGCTAAATACGATTTGGCAAAGCCAATACTGGAACATTGTTTAAAAGACAATCCCAATCATTTAAAAACCATAGAATATTTAGGCGATATTGAAGGAAGCAACAAATCGTGGGACAAAGCCATGACTTATTATGATAAGTTAAGAAAACTCAAGCCGTCTGAAGCTAATTACCACTACAAATACGGCGGATGTCTTGGCATGAAAGCCAAAGAATCCAATAAATTCAAAGCCCTTGGAATGATTGATGATATCAAGGCTTGTTTTGAAAAAGCCATTCAGCTTAATGCTAATCATATTGAAGCGCGTTGGGCTTTAATTGAATTATACCTTGAATTACCCGGAATTGTTGGCGGAAGTGAACGAAAAGCACAGCGATATGCCGGAGAATTGGCGAAAATTTCACAGGTCGACGGGTATTTGGCCAAAGGACGAATAGCGGAATATTTTGAAAGATATATTGAAGCGGAAAGAAATTATGCAAGAGCCATAGCCGTCGGAGGTTCTAAGACCACTTATCAAAAATTAGCCAATCTTTACAAAAACAAAATGAACCAACCTGAGAAGGCCAAATTGATTATGCAAGCCTATCAAGAAAAAAATAAATAATAATGCGAACACATTTTATAGCCATTGGCGGTGCAGCCATGCACAATTTAGCTTTGGCACTACACCATAAAGGATATCAAGTAACCGGTAGCGATGATGCTATTTTTGAACCTTCTAAATCAAGATTGGAAAAGAAAGGATTATTGCCCAATGAAATGGGTTGGTTTCCCGAAAAGATTACAGCCGATATTGAAGCCATCATCTTAGGAATGCATGCCAAAGCGGATAATCCGGAATTGTTGAAAGCACAAGAACTCGGACTTAAAATCTATTCTTATCCCGAATTTTTATATGAGCAATCCAAAAATAAAACCCGAGTAGTCATTGGTGGTTCTCACGGAAAAACAACCATCACTTCTATGATTTTGCACGTGATGCATTTTCACAATATAGAAGTCGATTATATGGTTGGTGCCCAATTAGAAGGCTTTGACACCATGGTGCATCTCACGCACGACAATGATTTTATAGTGTTAGAAGGCGATGAATATTTGTCGTCACCAATAGATCGAAGACCGAAGTTTCATTTGTACCAACCTAATATAGCTTTGCTTTCGGGTATTGCTTGGGATCATATTAATGTGTTTCCAACTTTTGAAAACTATGTTGAACAGTTTGAAATTTTTGTCAACCAAATTACCAAAGGCGGCATATTGGTTTATAATGAAGAAGATGCAACGGTTAAAAAAGTAGCAGAAGAAACCACCAACACCATCCGAAGATTGCCTTATCAAACGCCAAGTTATTCGGTGAAAGATGGCGTAACTTTATTAGACACACCAGAAGGACCAATGCCGATTGAAGTTTTTGGGGCACACAATCTCAATAATTTGGCAGGCGCTAAATGGATTTGCCAAAACATGGGTGTAGATGAAGCTGATTTCTATGAAGCCATTGCCAGTTTCAAAGGCGCCAGCAAACGCCTGGAAAAAATAGCCGATGGCAAAGGTAAAGTAGCTTACAAAGATTTTGCCCATTCACCCAGTAAAGTGTCGGCAACCACCAAAGCCGTTAAATCACAATATCCGGACAGAAAACTTATCGCCTGTTTAGAATTGCATACTTACAGCAGTTTGAATGCCGAATTCTTAAAAGAATACGAAGGCGCACTTGATGCAGCTGATGTTGCTGTGGTTTTTTATTCTCCAGATGCCGTAAAAATTAAACAATTGGAAGAAGTAACCTACGACCAAATTGCACAATCTTTTAAGCGAGATGATTTGATTATTTACACTAATCCGACAGAGTTTAGAGACTTTTTGTTTTCCTATGACTTGAATAATTCAGCCTTGCTTTTAATGAGTTCGGGGAATTATGGCGGATTGAATTTTGATGAGGTGAAAGGGTTAATTAATTAATTTGAAAATTTGGAGATTTGAAAATTAATATATTCCATTTTCAAATCTTCAAATTGACCAATCTTCAAATCATTTTTCGTATTTAAAATGCCCGACAATTTCATAGCTGAACAAACAATCTTCTATGACTTGTCCGCCACCAACATTATGCACAATCATCGGATTGCCTTCCGGTGATTTTTTGTGAGTGATGATGCCTATGTGTGGTAATTTCCCATTAATCATCCAAGTAACGATTTCACCGGTTTTGTAATCTTTTGCATTTTGTGTCACCGCTAATTTTGTCCCTTTTCGGGTAAAGAAAACCTCTAAATTAGGCACTCTTCTGTGATCAATATTAGTATCGGGTTTTTTCAAGCCCCATTTTTTTAAGTTGGGGTATTTGGAGAAATTCGCTTTTAAATCTTCGTGAACTTCTTGCTGTAAATCAATCCCCAACTTACGGTAAGCCCGAATCACAACATCAGTACAAACGCCCGTTTTGGCAGGTACATCTCCGTTAGGATATTTTATAGAAACATAATCCGGGGTGTATTTTACCGTCGGGTCAATAATTGCAATGGCCGCATTGGATAGTTTCTCTTCAAACGAAAGGGGTTCAGCCTCAAGAGTATCATTACTTTTTTGTCCGCAAGTTAAAAATGTAAGTAAAATTAGCGAAAAATAAAAAGTTTTCATATTTTTAAGGTTTAAACAGCTAACGATAAATCTTTCATTTTAGTATTTATATTGGAACAAAATTTCTCCATAAAGCATTGGGCTGAAGACGATAAGCCGAGAGAAAAGCTAATCCTAAAAGGAAAAGCAGCGCTCAGTGATGCCGAGTTAGTGGCTATTCTTATTGGTTCCGGTAGCAGAAACGAAAGTGCGGTGGCATTGAGCCAAAGAATCTTGTCGAGTGTGAATAACAATTTAAATGCTTTAGGCAAAATGTCTCTAAAACAATTGACAGCATTCAAAGGAATAGGGGAAGCCAAAGCAGTCACTATAACTGCTGCTCTGGAATTAGGCAGAAGGCGTAGGGCAGAAGAGACTGTTGAATTGTACAAAATAACTTCTAGTAAGGCGGTTTTTGAGATGATGCAACCCATCATTGGAGAATTGCTTCACGAAGAATTTTGGGTGTTGTTTTTGAATAATTCCAACAAAGTAATTTATAAAGCCCAATTGTCTAAAGGCGGCATCACCGGAACGGTAGTTGATGTTCGTTTAATTTTTAAAATGGCTTTGGAAAACAATGCCACGGCCATTATTTTATCACACAATCACCCTTCCGGTAAATTATTGGCCAGTGAAGCCGACAAAGAAATTACTAAAAAGCTTAAATTTGCCGGAGAGCAACTTGATATCAAAGTGCTCGATCATATTATCATCACCGAAAACGGTTATTTAAGCTTTCAAGACGAAGGCATCTTTTAAAATGAACAACATCACCGATATTTTTTTTGATTTAGACCACACGCTTTGGGATTTCGACCGTAATTCGGTTTTGGCTTTTGACAAAATATTTAAAGCGCAACACCCAACACTCAGCACAACAGCATTTATAGAGGTTTATGCACCTATCAACCAAGCTTGTTGGAAGTTGTATCAAGTGGATAAAATAACCCATGAAGAGTTGCGTTACCAGCGGTTGAAACAATCATTTGATGCCTTGAACTATCCTATTTCGGATGAGGCTATTGATCAAATTGCCCATGATTATATCGCTTTTTTACCCGAAAACAATCAGCTGTTTGAAGGCGCTATCGAAGTTTTGGATTATTTGTTCCCGAAGTATAATTTGCACATTATTACCAATGGTTTTGCCGAAGTGCAATATAAAAAAATCAGTAATTCGGGTTTGTCAAACTACTTTAAAACGGTCACCAATTCAGAAATGGCGGGCGTTAAAAAACCCCATCGGAACATATTTGAATTTGCCTTATCTTTGGCTAAAGCCAATAAAGAAAACGCTATCATGATTGGCGATTGTATCGATGCTGATGTCAGAGGTG
>NZ_CAMLRU010000056.1 GCF_946482535.1 uncultured Flavobacterium sp. | reverse complement strand
GGCTCAAGAAGTTTCTTTTTTAAACAAAGCGGCTATTAAATCAATTTTAAATGATTTACCGGAAAACTCAAAAGTGGTGATCAATGCCACTGATACGGTTTATATTGCTCACGATATCTTAGATTTGATAAAAGAATTTAAGGCTACTCGAGCTGTTGATGAAAACATCAAAGTAAAATTAAAAGGCTTTAAAAAAGCCTATCAATTGGAAAACAGTGAAAGTTATAAAAATACGGTTACTGTTGAGCAAAAATATGACGCTATGAAGCGTAAAATGATCAAAGTAGAAAATAAAATATAAATAAAATGAAAACTTTAAATAAGGAATTACAAGCATCAATTACCCCAAGAAAAGCCCTTGAATTATTAATGAACGGCAACAAACGTTTTGTTGGTAATCTTCAGGAACACAGAAATTTATTGGAACAAGTAAATGACACCCGCGACGGGCAATGGCCTTTTGCCACTATCTTAAGTTGCATTGACAGCAGAACTTCTGCCGAGCTTATTTTTGACCAAGGGTTAGGAGATATTTTTTCTGTTCGTATCGCCGGAAATATTGTCAATACAGACATTCTCGGAAGCATGGAATTTGCTTGTAAGGTAGCCGGTTCAAAGTTGATTGTAGTATTAGGTCACTCCAAGTGCGGTGCTGTAAAAGGCGCTTGTGATCATGTTGAAATGGGTAATCTGACGGAATTGCTTTCAAAAATTCAGCCTGCAGTATACCAAGAAAAGGAAACTTCGGATAATCGCAATGCTTCCAATAGTGTATTTGTAGAAAATGTAGCCGAAATTAATGTGAAACGCAATGTTAAAAATATCATTGAGCGCAGCTTTATTTTGGAACAAATGATTGAAAACGGGGAAATAGGAATAGTAGGAGCGATGCATAACATTGAAACCGGAGAAGTTACTTTTTATGAAGACAGTCAATACATTAAAGATGAGTATAATCCTGAATTTTCAGTATCAGAATTAAGACACTAATTTGATTAAACCTTTTTTATTATCGGTGTAACCGTTTTTATATTTACTATATTTGAGGCAAATTTAAGCGATGTCAGATTTTTATAAAAAAATACTCGATAACAATAAAAAATGGGTTGAGTCCCAATTGGCTTTGGATCCCGATTATTTCAAGGATTTATCTAAAGGTCAAAATCCACCGCTTTTGTGGATAGGTTGTTCCGATAGTAGAGTACCGGCAAACGAAATTATAGGAGCGAAGCCCGGAGAGGTGTTTGTGCACAGAAACATTGCCAATATGGTTATTCACAGTGATATGAATATGCTCAGCGTATTGGATTATGCGGTGAATGTTTTAAAAGTCAAACATATTATTGTTTGTGGACATTACGGATGCGGAGGTGTAAAAGCAGCCATGGGTAACCAATCTATCGGGTTGATTGACAATTGGATCAGACACATCAAAGATATTTATCGTTTGCATGAGGATTATTTGAATTCATTTGAAAATGAAGAAGAACGCTTTAACAGATTTGTAGAGATAAATGTTCAAGAACAAGTATTTGATTTGTCTAAAACCTCAATCGTACAAAATGCTTGGAAAAACGGGCAGGAGTTAACACTTCACGGTTGGGCTTACGGTTTAAACTCAGGATATGTAACGGATTTGGGTGTTAATATGACTTCTAATGATAATTTAGATGAAGTATACCGCTTGAAGTTCAGCAACTAAACCAATATTTATTTAATACATAGAAAAGCAATCAAGTATTTGGTTGCTTTTTTTATTCTTCAATGTTTTCATTAAAGGCCGAAGGCATCATTTGCGGTATAAATTTTATCAATATAGGTAAAAGCAAACCGCCACCGGGTAAAAGAAATATCGTAAGCGAAGGAATCGTTTTGCAGATGTCTAACATTTGCTTTTTCATTTTTTTCTTCTCCTCTTTGTCTAAATCTTTGTGGGTTGACTTGGCTAAAAGTTGCATCAGTTCTTTACTTTCAGAGATCTCTTTTAACAACCGTGATTTATTTCTGTTGATTAAAATAGCGACACTTTCGGTGGTTTGATCATAAAAGTGTTTCACCGGATTGGAGAAGTTAAAGTACGGAATCTCCTTCTTGTACTTTACAATAAAATTGTTAATGAAATCAATGCTTTCCAAAATTACAGCATCAGGAATATTCACCAGTTCTCCTAACTTATACATGAAATATCGCTCTTCGTTTTCGACTTTTTCATCGCTCCACAAACTAATACCGGCCAAATCAATAACATAATATTTTTCAAGGTTATTGGATAGGTAACTTAAATCTAAATCTTCAATAGAAGTAATGGTTGTTGTCCCGAATTTGTTATAGCGAACGGATGATTCAAATAATTTGGCTAACAAATCATCATGTTGTGAAACTCCGGTTTTGGATTTTAGCGAAAGCGAAATAATACTGATGACAATATCTTCAATTTTGTTGAAATACTTTTCGGGGACGCTGTCTTTTTCAAGGTGTTGCTTAAAGGCCAAAACATCAATAAACAGTAATGCATTGGTGATTACATGCGAAAAATTTTTGCTAAACAGGTCTTCATTAGTTTGCACCCTGTCATGGATGATTTTTTCCAATTTGCTCGAAGGTGAACTCGACTCTAATACTTTTTTCAAAGGATTAAACCCTTTCGGAATCAGGGTATGGTAAAAGGCAACGGCTTCGTTAATGAATTGTGCCGCGTCATCATTTTGTTTGCTCAAACGATACATTTGGTAGAGCGTATTGAGCATTCCTATTTTTGACAATTCTTGAGGCAAACGGTCATCCGTTTCAATCGTAATCGAAGTGTCGAAACCAACAATATGACCAAAAATAAAACCCGTTGTTCTGGTTCGGGTATAGAAATCAGTTTCGTTTTGCGGTAACGAATGTTTCGAAAGCCTTTGCTCTGCGAAGAATTTGTCTATCCAGCCGTGAACTGATGGGTTAATCATTGTGCCTTTAATTATTGGGACAAAACTAAATTATTTTTGTTTGAGACCGGTAAAGAATTCGTTACCAAATTTAAAATGTGCCTCGGGTTTTAATATTTTTTTCGCAAAGCGATATTATTTCTTCGATTCTTCCTTTTCGAGTCTCAGCTCTTTTAGCCTGATTGAGCCAGTATAAGTAACTTTTTCTGTAAGAAGGGCTGAATTTATTGTAGTTTTCGAAGGCAATTGGGTTTTGATCAAAGGCCATTTTTAAATCTTCTGGCATGATGTGATTTTCTACATGGTCTAATGATTCCCAGGAGCCGTTTTGCTTGGCGATTTCAATTTTACGCAAACCGCTTTCATGCATTAAGTTTTCTGCAATGAGTTTTTCAATATAGGTTTTGTTGAGTTTGCTCCAAACACTTTTGTCTTTTCTGGGTGTAAACATTTGTCGGCGACGTTCATCGTCGAGTTTTTTGACGGTAGAATCAATCCAGCCGTAACAAATGGCTACTTGTACCGCTTCTTCCCAACGCATGCTTTGTTTTTCGCTGGTTACTTTGTAAAAAATCAAATAAACACCTGTAGACGTGTGGTGGTTGTGGTGCAACCATTCGCGCCATTCTTGGGCATTTTTAAAATATAAATGTTCCTTCTCTTCCAAATAGTGTTATTTGATTAATGCAGTACAGGCAACTCTCGCTCCGGCATTTCCGGTAGGTTGAGTAACAAAATCATCGGGTTTGTCGTGAACAATTAGTCCTTTACCTAAAATATCTTTGGTTTCATCTCCGCAACCAATACACCATTCTTCGGTACTCATGCTAATAGTTCCATTGCCATTGGTATCCGCGGTAAAGTTACCGATGTCACCTTTGTGGTATTCGACATCGCCCCATTTTCCGTGCTTTTTGAAGGTCGGGTTCCAATGACCACCGGTTGATGTGGCATCGGCAGCAGAACAATCCGATTTTTCATGAATGTGAATAGCGTGAACTCCCGGTTTTAAACCCGAAAGTTTGGCGGTAAAAGTGACTTTTCCGTTTTTTTCAGAGAATACGGCTGAGCCGATTACATTGCTACCGCTTTTAGATTCGAAACTCAGATTCAAGGTCTTGCTTTTATCATTGGAAGAAGAACTTTTGCAACTAAGAATCATCAGTCCGATAGCTAAAATTCCTAAGATTACTTTTCTCATATGAAGTTTATTTTTGAGTCATAAAAGTACGGAATTCAAACCTGAGATTCCTTTAAAAATAGGTTAAAGTTTACTTAGATTTTTCGCCTACAAAATAATCACTTTGCGATTTGAAAAGTACATTAAAGGTGGTCAAACTACCGTAAATACGGGTGATGTATTGTTGCAATTCGACTTTTTCAATTTCTTCTAAATTACTGGCGTTGATTTTTTGTTCCATCACGCGAAGTCTGTCACGAAGCATTACAATTTTGTGAAAGAAGGTGTCAATCGGCACATCTTTAGCGGCTAATCCGGGTTGTCCGGGTTCCAATTTCATATTGCCGCCTTTCCATTTATCTCCTATGGCAACCGGCTCACCTAAACCGTTCCATTTTTTTAAGATAGACAACAAACTTTGTTCAACATCATAAAAGCTAATGGTGTCTACCTCGTTTTCGGCAGCTTCAATGACTTCAAATTCGCTGTTAATGGCGATAGTTTCTAATCCGCCGTCAATAAATGTTACCCAATAATCTTTGGATGAGACATTGGTTACTACGCCTTTACCATATTCGGCGTGATTGATTCTGGAGCCTATTCCGAGTAGTTTCATAAGAGTTTTTTTGTGAGACTAAAATTAGTAATTTGTTTGGAATAAAAAAATGCTGCCTTGAAAAGACAGCACTGGATTTTTTTAGAGTTTTATAATGCTAAGATGATTTCACTGAATTTATCTTTCGTTACCGGTTTTATGATAAAGTCTGATACGGCACTCATTTTTCTGGCTTTGATGATGTCATGTGGAGAGATAGAAGAGGAACAAACATAAATAATGATTTTATTTGTTTTTTGTTTTTCTAAGGAAGTAAATTCATCTAAAAATTGCCAGCCATCCATGATAGGCATAGAAAGGTCAAGAAAGATTATATCCGGTAATTTATAGTCAGAATTTAAATTCTCTTTTAAATAGTTTAAGGCATCTAATCCATTGCCGAATACTTTAATTTCCTTGACATGATTTGTTTTTTCGATGATTCTTTTGGTGATGAATACAAAAGTATCATCATCATCAACTAATGCTAAGAGTTCAATTTGTTTCATGATGTTTGGGGTTTAAATTGTATGTAAAATGTACTTCCTTTGTTTGGGGTGCTATCAACCCATATGTGACCACCCATGGCTTCCACTTGTGTTTTTGTCATGAATAAACCAAAACCTTTGGAATCTGGATGTTTGTGAAAGACTTTTCGAATTTTAAACATATTGTCTTTGTGAAGGTCTAAATCTATCCCCAGACCATTATCGGCAATTGAAAGAACAACACCATCAGGCTCATTTCGGCTTTTGATTGTGATGTTAATATTGCGATCTGGTGATTTGTATTTTAAAGCGTTGCTGATTAAATTGGTTAAAATACTATCGATATAGCGTTGCGGATAGAAAATAGTATTTACTTCACTAAAGTCGACACGAATCCTGGCCTTGAATAGCTTGATTTGGCCTTCAAAGGCAACTAGAACTTTTTCTGTGGTTTCTTTTAAATTAATGACATTTGATTCAATTTCTGAATCTTGTCTTACTTGTAATGATTCCACAAGTTCATCAAGTATGCCATTGAGATGCGTAATTACCGGTTTGACTCTTTTAAGTACTTCGTTTTTTTCCTCTTGGTCATCAGATGCTTCGACATAATCAAGTAGCATTGATATGTTTACGAGTGGTGCTCTTAGGTTATGAGAAACGATGTTACAAAAGTCAACTAACTGTTTGTTTTGGTATTCAGTATTGATTAGCATTTTGGCAATTTTTTCCTCGCCTCTTTTTCTTTCTGAAATATCGGATCGTATGGCAACATATTGATAGGGTTTACCCTGCTCGTTTAAAAAAGGTACAATGGTAGTATCTACCCAATAAGCGGTTCCATCCTTGGCTTTGTTTTTCAAGGCTCCTTTCCATACTTTTCCTTTGGCTATTGTTTGCCACAACTCTTTGATAAATTCTGAGGAGTGATAAGCTGAATTAATGATTCGATGGTCTTGCCCTAGTAATTCCTCTCGGCTGTATTTAGATATTTTGCAAAAATTATCATTCACGTGAGTTATGATACCTTTTTGATCTGTAATAGCCACAATAGATGACTCGTCTAAAGCGTATTTGTAATCGGATATTTCTTTTATCTTTTTTAACAACTCTTCCTCAGCCTTTTTTCGTTCCGTTATATCCGAACGAATGGCCACATATTGATAAGGCTTACCTTTACCGTCAAGAAAAGGTACTATAGTTGTATCTACCCAATAAGCAGTGCCGTCTTTGGCTCTGTTTTTGAGTTCTCCTTTCCAAATTTTGCCCTGTGCAATCGTCCTCCAAAGGTTTTTTATAAACTCTTTTTTATGATATCCTGAATTAATGATTCTGTGGTCCTTCCCTATAAGTTCCTCACGAGAATATTTTGATATTTTACAGAAATTATCATTAACATGATTTATAATTCCTTTTTGATCTGTTATAGCTATTATAGACGATTCATCAAGCGCATATTTGTAATCGGAAATCTCTTTGATTTTTATCAGAAGTTCTTCCTCTTCTTTTTTTTCTTTCTTGCTCATACCTAAGAATAAAATGCTTGAATTTTTATACCATATCTAACTAAGATTTTAAGGTTTTTATCAAAATTACGTAACTTATTTCATCTATTTTTTTTTAATATGTTAAATTATTTAACAGTTGTTTGATTTTTATTTTTGGGATTTATACTAATAAACTGATTTTCATGAGTAACAACACTATTTAATTATACTTTTTTATTCAATCTTTTATAACTTGGATTCTAAGTATTTTCAATAGGGTAGACCAATTTGTATGCTTGAATTGAATTTTTAAGGCAGATATTTTCCTTGTTCTTTATCGTAATACGTTTTTAAGAGGTAAAACAAACATTTGTTTTTTTAAACTTACAAAAAAAGACCATCTAATTTAATCAGATGGTCCTTCAACACAATTAACTTAACTAAAAATCTAAAAACAATAACTATTTTCCGCTACTAATTTGGCAGTAATAGTTTCTCTTAAACCTACTATGTTTGGCATGTTGGTGTATTTGGTAAATCGGCGTAATCCCATTAGCATCATGCGTTGTTCATCGCCTTCGGCAAATGAAATGATACTCTCTTTTCCTTTTTGGGTTACTACATCTACGGCTTTGTATAAATACAGTTTAGCCATGGCAATTTGCTCAGTTACTTTAGCTTCGCCTTCTTTCTTGGCTAATTTTTCTGTTCTTAAAATGGTACTCTCGGCTATATAAATTTCGATGAGCATGTCAGCAGCCGCCATTAACAATTGTTGATGCGCATCTAAATCCATACCGTATTTTTGAACGGCAGCACCGGCTACCATTAAGAAGGCTTTTTTCAATTTACTTACCATTTCCTTTTCTTCAGAAAATAATTCCGAATAATCAGGCGTTTCAAATGACGGAATACCCATCAATTCTTCTTGTACTTTCATGGCCGGACCTAATAAATCAACGTGACCTTTCATCGCTTTTTTGATTAGCATTCCTACCGATAACATTCGGTTGATTTCGTTTGTTCCTTCGTAAATTCGAGCGATACGGGCATCACGCCAAGCACTTTCCATTGGAGTATCTTCGGAGAATCCCATGCCACCGTAAATTTGAATTCCTTCATCGGCACAATTTTGTACATCTTCGGAAACGGCTACTTTCAGTATTGAACACTCTATGGCAAATTCTTCTACACCTTTTAATTCGGCTTCTTGATGGCTGGCACCTTCGGCTTCACGAATTTTGATACGGTTTTCAATGTCTTTGGCTGCGCGATAAGTAGCACTTTCTCCGGCGTAAGCAGAAGTAGCCATTTCGGCTAATTTATATCTGATTGCCCCAAAACTTGAGATTGGCGTGTTGAATTGAATTCTTTCATTGGCATAATTCACTGCATTGGAAGTCACACGACGTTGGGCATCCAAACAAGCGGCAGCCAATTTGATACGGCCTACGTTAAGAGCATTCATGGCAATTTTAAACCCTTCTCCGCGACCGGCCAACATGTTTTCAACCGGAACTTTGGTATCTGCAAAGAAAACCTGACGGGTGGAAGAGGCGCGAATACCGAGTTTGTGCTCTTCTTCGTTCATGGTAATTCCGTTATTCGGATCATTTTCTACAATGAAACCCGTGATGTTTTTATCGTCTTCGATACGAGCAAAAACAATGAATAGCGAGCAAAATCCGGCATTGGAAATCCACATTTTTTGTCCGGTAATACTATAATATTTTCCGTCTTCAGAAAGTACAGCTTTAGTTTTACCCGAATTAGCATCTGAACCTGCGCCCGGTTCTGTCAAGCAATAGGCACCAAACCATTCCCCCGAAGCTAATTTAGGTACGTATTTTTGTTTTTGCTCTTCGGTTCCGTAAAGCGTAATTGGCATGGTTCCAATTCCGGTATGCGCACCAAAGGCTGTCGAAAACGAACCTGTAGCGCCCGAAATATAATCGCATACCAAACAAGTATCTACGAATCCCATTCCCATTCCGCCATAGGCTTCCGGAACGGCAACACTCAGAAAACCCATTTCTCCGGCTTTGCGCATCATTTCTTCCGTAAAGGCATAATCTTTATGCTCAAAGCGATCTTTGTTGGGCCAAATCTCTTTATCTACGAATTCTTTAACAGAATCACGCATCATCAGTTGTTCTTCTGAGAAATCTTCCGGAGTGAAAACATTTTCGCATTTGGTTTCCTTTACCAAAAACTGTCCGCCTCTTGTTATATCTTCCATTGTATTGTTATTTTAAATTTTGAATTATAAATTTATAGTAGTTCATAAACGCCCGCAGCACCTTGTCCGGTTCCCACACACATCGAAACGATGCCGTATTTATCACCACGGCGTTTCATTTCGTCAAATAACTGTACGGAAAGTTTGGCACCGGTACAACCCAGCGGATGGCCTAAAGCAATTGCTCCGCCATTGACATTTACGATATCGGGGTTAATGCCTAGTTCACGGGTAACGGCTAGTGCCTGAGAAGCAAAAGCTTCATTTAATTCGATTAGATTAATATCATTCAACGTCAAACCGGCTTGTTTCAAGGCTTTTGGAATAGCTTTAACCGGACCTATACCCATAATTCTGGGTTCAACACCGGCAGCGGCATAACTTACCATTCGGGCAATAGGAGTAAGGTTTAGTTCTTTTACCATTTCTTCGCTCATGATAAGCACGAAAGCTGCACCATCACTCATCTGCGAAGCATTACCGGCAGTAACACTGCCATCAGCAGCAAATACCGGACGTAATTTTCCTAAGGCTTCAGCATTAGTATCGGCTCTTGGACCTTCGTCTTTGGTAACCGTGTATGATTTAGTTTCTTTTTTCCCATTTTCATTGATGAACGTTTGTTCAATAGTAATCGGGACAATTTGTTTGTCGAACTTTCCTTCGGCTTGGGCTTTAATAGCTTTTAGATGAGAGTTTAAAGCAAATTGGTCTTGGTCTTCACGGGAAACATTAAATTGTTTGGCAACGGCTTCAGCGGTTAATCCCATTCCCCAGTAATAATCTTCATGACCTTCGGCGGCCACACCATAATCAGGCGTTGGTTTGTAGCCACCCATTGGGATAAAACTCATGCTTTCGGCACCACCGGCTATGATGCAATTGGCCATTCCGCTTTGGATTTTAGAAGTGGCCATCGCAATGGTTTCTAATCCTGAAGCGCAATAACGATTTACAGTTACGCCCGGAACATCGGTTACTTTTAATCCCATTAATGAAATCAATCGGGCTACATTTAATCCTTGTTCGGCTTCGGGCATTGCGTTGCCTACCATGACGTCGTCAATTCTTGTTTTGTCGAAATCAGGCAGTTCATTCATCATGAATTGTATGGTTTCGGCCGCTAGCTCGTCGGGTCTTTTAAAACGGAAAACTCCTTTTGGGGCTTTACCGACAGCGGTTCTGTATGCTTTTACTATATAGGCTGTTTTCATAATCTTAGTTTCTTAAAGGTTTTCCTTTGGTTAACATGAACTGAATTCTCTCTAATGTTTTTCTTTCGGTACAAAGCGATAAGAAAGCTTCACGTTCAATATCCAATAAGTATTGTTCTGATACCAAAGTCGGTTCTGATAAATCACCTCCGGCCATTACATAAGCAAGTTTGTTGGCGATTTTTTGATCGTGTTCCGAGATGTATTTTCCGGCTACCATTTGATCGGTGCCGACTAAGAACATTCCCAGAGCTTGTTTGCCTAAAACTTTGACATCTTTTCTTTGTATAGGTTGTGTGTAACCGGATTCTGCCATTAACAAAGCATGTTTTTTGGCTTCGGCTATTTGACGGTCTTTGTTGACCACAACGATATCTTTACCTTTTTGCAATACACCCATATCAAAAGCTTCGTAAGCAGAAGTGGCTACTTTGGCCATCGCTACAGTTAGGAAATATTCTTGAAGTGTGTTGAGTTCAACATCGTTTTTTCGGTACAAATCAGCTGCGCGTAAAGTCATTTCTTTAGAACCGCCGCCACCGGGAATAACGCCTACGCCAAATTCTACCAAACCAATATAAGTTTCTGCCGCCGCAACCACTTTATCAGCATGCATGGTCATCTCGCAGCCACCACCTAAAGTCATGCCGTGAGGCGCTACAATTACCGGAATAGAAGAGTAGCGACAACGCATCATGGTGTCTTGGAACATTTTGATAGCCATGTTTAATTCGTCGTATTCTTGTTCGACTGCCATCATGAAAATCATTCCGATGTTGGCTCCGACAGAGAAATTGGCACCTTGGTTTCCTATGACTAATCCGTTGTATTGTTTTTCGGCTAAGTCGATGGCTTTATTGATTCCGACTAAAACATCACCACCGATGGTGTTCATTTTACTCTGGAATTCAAGATTTAAGATACCGTCACCTAAATCATGAATTACAGCACCGCTATTGCTCCAAACTTTTTTGCTCTCGCGTATATTATTTAGGATAATGAAACTGTCTTGACCAGGTACTTTGGTTTGCGATTTGGTTTGGCTATTGTAATAATAGGTTGCCCCTTCTTTAACAGTGTAGAAACTGTTGTTGCCGGAAGCAATCATTTCCCCAACCCAAGCGGCCGGTTTTAGTCCTTCGGCTTCCATAAGTTCGATGCCTTTTTGAACACCGATGGCATCCCATATTTCGAAAGGGCCGTTTTCCCAACCGAAGCCCGCTTTCATAGCATCGTCTATCTTGTAGAAATCGTCTGTGATTTCCGGAACTCTGTTGGATACATAAGCAAACATAGCCGAGAAGTTCTTTCTGTAAAATTCGCCCGCCTTGTCTTTGCCTTTGACTAAAACTTTGAATCTATCGATAGGTTTGTCGATGGTTTTGGTCAATTCTAAAGTGCCAAATGAGGCTTTTTTAGCTGCTCTGTATTGAAGAGTATTTAAGTCGAGTGACAGAATTTCTTTGCCTTCTTTTTTGTAGAAACCTTGTCCGGTTTTACTTCCGAGCCATTTGTTTTCCATCATTTTATTGATGAAATCAGGCAATTTGAATAATTCGTGTGCTTCGTCATTCGGACAACCTTCATACAAACCGTTGGCCACGTGAACCAAAGTGTCTAAACCAACTACGTCTACAGTTCGGAAGGTGGCTGATTTTGGGCGACCGATAACCGGACCGGTTAATTTATCCACCTCTTCAATAGTTAAATCCATTTCTTTCACCAAATGGAATAAGCTTTGAATTCCGAAAATACCGATACGATTTCCGATGAACGCCGGCGTATCTTTGGCTACGACCGAAGTTTTGCCTAAATATTTTGAACCATAATCAAATAAGAAGTCTAAAACTTCTGAAGATGTTTTTGGTCCGGGTATGATTTCAAATAACTTTAAATACCTGGCAGGGTTGAAGAAGTGCGTTCCGCAAAAATGGGCTTGGAAGTCATCGCTTCTTCCTTCGCTCATAAACTTTATGGGAATACCGGAAGTATTTGAAGTGACCAGAGTTCCCGGTTTTCGGTATTGATCAATTTGTTCGAACACCAGTTTTTTGATGTCTAATCGTTCCACAACCACTTCAATAATCCAGTCGCATTGTGCAATCTTAGCCATATCATCAGTAGTGTTTCCTGTAGTAATTCGGGAAGCAAATTTCTGACTGTAAATAGGCGATGGGTTCGATTTTAAGGCATTCACTAAATGGTCATTTACCAAGCGGTTTCTAACCACTTTACTTTCGAGCGTTAATCCCTTCTTTTCCTCGGCTTCAGTCAGCGCATTTGGGACAATATCCAAAAGCAAAACTTCTACACCAATGTTAGCAAAATGACAGGCAATTCCGGAACCCATGATTCCTGAACCTACGACGGCCACTTTTTTAATTATTCGTTTCATATTTTATTAGTTGTCTGTTATCAGTGGATAAGCACTTATTTTAGTTTAAAAAACCTTCTTTTCAGCAATTAAATCATTGATGATGTCGGCCACTTCCATGAAATGTTGCAATTTTTCTTCAGGGATGTTTTGCTTGACTACATCGTTGAATTTTAATACGGTGATTTTAGACTGTTCTCTCATTTGTTTTCCTAAGTCGGTCAGGTAGATGAGTACACCTCGACCGTCATCGGGATTTTTCTTTTTGATGATTAACCCTTTTTCTTCTAAGGTTTTTAAGGTTCGGGTTAAGCTCGTGGCTTCCATGCCCATGCGTGAACTGATAAAGGTTGATGGAGTTCCTTCCTCTTTATCGATGCTTAATAACGCAAAACCTATGGCCATTGAGCCTTCAAATTTTGAAGCTTCTTCGTTGTACATACGGGCAACGGCTTGCCATGTAGCGCGAAGAATGTAATCTATAGTTTTATCTTTCATACCTAAAAATTTACTATAACGATTTCAAAGATAATAAAAAATATTATGCACGCATACTATTTATTAAAAAAAAATTAATTTTTTTAATAATTTAAGTAGGAGCTAAGAAGAGGATTGTTAAAATGGGTTGCAAATGACCGGCTTTATTAAGATGTAATAAGGTGTCGATAAAAATTGGTCTGCTTAAACTTTCAACATTCCACGAAACCCTCTAGCGGCGTAATAAGATTGGGCTCCGTTGTGGTATACAAATGTATGGTTATATCTAAAATCGGCAAATAAAGCTCCATCCAATTGTCGAATGGCTTGGGGCGTTTGTATCCAACTGGAGGTTTTGGTGTCAAAGTTGCCCAATTGCTGTAAATTGCGGTATTGTTCTTCATTCAAAAGGCTTATGCCCATAGCGGCAGCCATGTCTAATACATTTTGTTGCGGAGGAAAATCTTTTCTGTTTATTTGGGCTTCGCGATCATAACAGGCACTTCTGCGACCTTTCGGACTTTCGGTAACACAGTCAACAAAAAGATATTCTTTGGTTTCTTTGTCATAACCTACCACATCGGGTTCACCACCGGTGTTTTCCATTTCATTGAGTGACCAAAGCTTTTTAGGTTGTGCCAATAGTTTGGTTTGTATTGCTTCCCAATCAAGGTCAGGATGTCGTTTTTGGTTTTTTTCAAAACGGTTTTTTAGGACATTTAGTAATCGTTCAATTTGTTCCGATGATAATTGGTTTGCCATTTTTTATTGGATTTTATTTTTCTTTTAAAGATGTGGCTATCATTTGCTTGAGTATTTTGAGATTGACATCTTCGAGCTTATTGATGTACAAACAACCAACGCCTGTTTTGTGCTTACCCAATTTTTCGAGAGCCGCAGCATGCACTTTGAGTCCGACACTGATGAATAACGAAAGATTGGCATTTAGCGGAGAGAATCCTATGAGAAGCCAATCAACTTCTCTACCGGTAGTTGGACTTTTGTAGCGCTTGTTCCCAAATCCGATTATAGCATTGCTCCACAACACGGGTTCTTCACCTGATGCTTTTTTCATCATTTCTAAGAGTGTAAAACTATCCTTTCGCTTTTGTTCATCGGGAATGGCGTTGATAAAATCGGTAACACTGGCCGCCGTAGGTTTTGTTTTGATTTCAACAAGTTTAGATTTTTTTTCAGCCATGATGAGTTTCTTTAGTCTGTCAGATATGCTTTTTTAATTAAATCCAGTTTAGGATAAGTTTGGTAAAAAAGTGTACGGTTACGGTATAAGTTTGGATTATCCATCGGTTCTTCTCCATAACCTGAATATAAATCATCAACCACATCCATTCCGTTACTAACTTTACCCAAAGGGGTAAATCCTCTTACTCCTTCAAAGGCAATGGTGTCCAGAGCAGTATTGTCTTCCAAATTTATGAAAATTTCCAAATCCCTTGAATCTTTACCGCTACGGGCAAAACTTAAGGTGCCTCGAGTATTTGAGTGAAGAACAGCTTCATCGGGTACTGTAACCGATTTCCATTGTTTCATTTGCAAAGCATCTGTATTGCCAAATTGCGCTACAAATTGAGGAACCACTCGGTAAAAAATGGCGTTGTCATAATAACCGTGTTTGAGGAGTTGGTATAATCTGT
>NZ_CAMLRU010000055.1 GCF_946482535.1 uncultured Flavobacterium sp. | reverse complement strand
GTTACTTATAACATCGATGGCGGAGCCAATCAAACGATAGTTCTAAACGGCTCGGGTACTGCTACCATCACCGGAACGTATTCGGCCAACACTACTATCAATATCGTAAGTGTAGCAAGTTCGGGCACTCCGAGTTGTGTTAACCCGCAACCGAGTAGTGTTACTCTAACCATACTACCTTTACCAACGGCAAGTGTATCGGTTACCCCGACAGTTATCTGTGCCAATGAAAGTGCAACGTTCACCTTTACCGGAACACCTAATGCTACGGTTACTTATAACATCGATGGCGGAGCCAATCAAACGATAGTTCTAAACGGCTCGGGTACTGCTACCATCACCGGAACGTATTCGGCCAACACTACTATCAATATCGTAAGTGTAGCAAGTTCGGGCACGCCGAGTTGTGTTAACCCGCAGCCGAGTAGTGTGGTTTTAACGGTAGTCGATCCGCCGATAGCCGGAATAAGTGCAGATACTACGGTTTGTATTTTGAGTCCGTCATTTGATTTATTTACCTTATTAGGTCCAACTGCACAAACAGGAGGAACTTGGTCACCGGCTTTAGTTAGTGGAACAGGTGTTTTTGATCCTGCTGTAGACACAAGCGGAACTTATACTTACACACTATCCGGAACAGCACCATGTCAATCCTCATCGGCTACAGTTCAAGTAACGGTTAATCCGGTGCCGGATGCTGGAACCGACGGAATATTGAATATTTGTTCGAACCAAAATTCTGTTGATTTATTCGCTTCATTATCAGGAAGTCCACAACCGGGTGGGACATGGTCACCGGCATTAGCCAGTGGGACAGGAGTCTTCAATCCGGCAGTTGATATTTCAGGAGTTTATACTTATACAGTTACCGGGATTGCACCTTGTATTGATGATACTTCAACAGTAACAGTAACCGTAACTCCAGGACCTGAAGCAGGAACTAATAATTCAGTTACGCTTTGTGTAAACAGTCCGGTACAAGATTTAGCACTATTGTTAGGTCCTAATTCACAACCGGGTGGAGTTTGGTCACCGGCTATGGCAAGCGGTACAGGAGTTTTTGATCCGGCTGTTGATGCTGCTGGCGATTATACGTATACACTTTCGGGAACCCAACCTTGTGATAATGATAGTGCTGTAATAACCGTAACAGTTAATCCTGTTCCAAATGCGGGAGATGATAATTCCGTTACTTTGTGTTCTAATAATCCAGCACAAGATTTATTTTTATTATTAGGATCTAATGCTCAAGCAGGAGGAACTTGGTCACCGGCTTTAGTCAGTGGTTCGGGAATTTTCAATCCGGCAGTTGATTTGGCAGGAACTTATACTTACAGTGTTGGTGGTGGTTTGTGTGCTACTGATACTGCTGAAGTAATTGTTACTGTAATTCAGGCACCAAATTCCGGAGGCATAGGACAAACATTGAATGCTTGTATAAGCTCAACTTCGGTTGATTTATTTACAGGGCTTGACGGGACACAAGGCTCAGGAACATGGAATGATGACGACGCTACCGGAGCTTTAGCAGGAAATATATTTAATCCATCAACGATTGGAGTTGGAACTTATCATTTTACTTATACAGTTACGGGAGTTTCTCCATGTGTCGATGCTACTTCAACCGTTACAGTAGTAGTAAATCCGTTACCGATAGCCGGTAATAATAGTACACTCACTTTGTGTTCAACTGATGCTGCTCAGGATTTATTCGTATTATTAGGAAGTACAGCAGAAACGGGAGGGACATGGTCGCCGGCTTTAGCGAGCGGAACCGGAGTGTTCAACCCTGCGATTGATGCTACAAATATTTATACTTATACGGTCACTTCTGCGTTTTGTCCTTCTGTTTCAGCTACGGTTGAGGTAACAGTTGTCCCTGCGGCAAACTCAGGTGGAATAGGTCAAACCTTGAATACTTGTATTAACATTACTTCTTTGGATTTGTTTACCGGTTTGGATGGTACTCAAAATGCGGGAGGAACATGGAATGATGATGATACTTCAGGTGCCTTAACCGGAAATATTTTTAATCCTTCGGCTGTGGCTGTTGGGACTTATCATTTTACTTATACAGTTCTTGGAACTTCTCCATGTGCCAATGCAAGTTCAACGGTTACTGTCGTCGTTAATCCTTTGCCAAATGCCGGGACATTTACGGGTATAGTTTCTTTGTGTCCAAGTGTTGGAGTTTTAGATTTGGCTACCTTATTGACCGGACAAGATTCCGGTGGTGTTTGGACAGATGGTTCAGCACAAACGGTAACTTCTCCAATTACAATAATTAATCTCGCTGCCGGAACTTACTCTTATACCTATACTGTTACCAATTTATGCGGTTCGGATACCGAAACAGTTCAGTTTACTATTTTGCCAACTCCTCAATTAACTACGGTTAATGTTACCATTTCACCGGCATGTCTCGGTGCCAATGTGATTGTCAATTTAAACGGAATGGCCGATGGCGTTTATACACTGAGTTATGATTTGGCCGGTGCCAATACTTTATTGGGACAAACGGCAACTGTTACAATCGCTTCCGGTGCCGGAAACTTTAGTATTCCAAGTGCTTCTCTGCCTAATGTTGGGACAACTGTCATTACTTTTACCAATATTTTAAATACTGTTACCAATTGTTCAACGGCATTAACCGGTGTAGCAGCTCAAATTATTGTAAGACCTTTAGCCGATATTGATAGCGCTAGTTTAGCTGCAGTCAATGTATGTTTAGGAACAGATGTGGTGGTCAATATTACCAATGCCATTAATCTACCCGATGGTGTTTACCAGTTTAATTATTCAATACCAGGCGCAACGCCAACTTCAGGAGTAACCGGAAATATAACCGTAACTGGAGGCGTGGGACAGTTTACAGTTCCTTCATCAATATTCACACTAGCAGGAAATTACACTTTAACCATTATCGGAATTATTGCTGCAACAGGCTGTACCAATCCTAATGAAAATGCCGTTGTAAACTTTGTTATTTATCCGATTCCAAATTTAACTACAGCAACGGTTACGGTTCAAGATACTTGTGCCAATTATGCCAGTTTGGTAACCATTTCAGGAACAACGGATATGCCTGATGGTGATTATACCATAAACTATCAATTGTCGGGGGCCAATACTGCTTCGACTACAGTGACAGTTACTTTTACCGGTGGTGTAGGTACGTTTACTATTCCGGCAACGGATTTAGTCAATAACGGAACAACCACTTTAACCATAGATCAATTGAACTCTGTGACAACTACTTGTGGAATAAGCGGAAATATAGTGGCTCCAATTGATTTCAATGTTACTCAATTAGGCACACCACAAATCATACAAGACGGCAATCTTTTCTGTGAAGATGATAGCCCAACAATTGAAAGTTTAACCGCTAACTTGGTTGGATTCCCTACAGTAATTTGGTACAATGCACCAACAGGCGGAACGGCTTATGCAGGAACTGATTTATTGGTAAACGGCACAACTTATTATGCTGCTTTGACCACGGCTAGTGGTTGTGAAGGCACGGTTAGGTTAGAGGTTACGGTTGACTTAACGGTTTGTGACGACATTTTAATTCCGGATGGATTTTCACCCAATAATGACGGCATCAACGACACTTTTGAAATTGAAAACCTACCGATTTTATATCCGAACTTCAAATTGGAAATCTACAATAGATACGGGAATTTGATTTACACCGGAAACAGAAATACTCCAAACTGGGATGGAACAACCACCGTTGGCGGATTGAATTTGGGTAATAATTTATTACCGCCGGGCGTTTATTTCTACATATTGAATTTCAATGACGGTGTAAGAAAAGCAGTCCAAGGCAGAGTATATCTAAACAGATAAGGAAGATGAGTACAATTATGAAACATAAAATCATTCACTATTTTTCTGCGATACTTATGGTATTGAGCTCTTCTTCGTTGCTGGCCCAACAAGATCCTCAGTTCACCCATTACATGTACAACATGAGCGTTATCAATCCGGCGTATGCGACAGAAAATAAAGATGTGATTAACATGGGCGGTATTTATCGTGCCCAATGGGTAGGCATTGAAGGCGCACCCACAACCCAATCCTTTTTTGCCCACAAACCTTTGTCCAGAAAAGTAGAAATGGGTATTTCTATTGTTCATGACGAAATTGGCGATGTAGTAGAAGAAAGTAATATTTATGCCGACTTTGCCTATGTGTTATCATTGTCTGAAAAGACGAGATTGTCTTTCGGAGTGAAAGCGGGTGTAACTTTATTCAGTACCAATTTTAACGGATTTCAATATACCAGCCCGTTGCTCGACCCGGCTTTTGAAAATAACATCAGTCAAACGTTTCCTAACGTTGGTGCCGGAACATATTTGTTTGGAGATAATTATTATTTAGGGTTTTCAACGCCAAACTTGCTAACCACCAAACATCTCGAAAATGCCAATGGCATCGTTACAACCGGAGTAGAAGCGATTCACTATTTTTTCACCGGTGGTTATGTGTTTACCCTTAACGGCAATGACAATTTAAAAATCAAACCGGCTTTCATGGCCAAAGGAGTTCAAGGCGCACCGGTTGCTCTCGACTTAACGACCAACGTCCTAATCAACAATAAATTTGAAGCCGGATTAGGTTATCGATTAGATGATTCGGTTAGCGGGTTAGCCAGTTTTTATGTAACACCAAGATTAAGAATAGGCTATTCTTATGATTATACGTTAACAAACCTCCGAAAGTTCAATACAGGTTCACACGAGGTTTTTGTTTTATTCGACCTCGATTTAGGGCGACTTTCAGGAAAAGGGTATGATAAATCACCAAGATTCTTTTAAAATGGATACGATGAAAAAAATCTTCTACATACTTTTTATTTTTTGCAGTATCACCACTCTTTTTGCCCAAAAAAAAGTAAGTGTCAAACAAGCCCATTCATTGTTTGATCGAAAAGCCTATGTCAAAGCCGCGGCGGCTTATGAGCAACTCGAACAATCCCAAAAAGTGTTGCAAAATTTAGGAGATTGTTATTATTATAATTTTCAAATGGATAATGCCGTTAGGGCTTATGGGCAGTTGTTTTTTACTTTTAAAGACAGCGTTAAAAAAGAAGTCTATTTCCGCTACGCTAATGCTTTAAAAGGAATCAAAGATTTTGATAAAGGCGATGCCATCATGTCGGAGTATTTAGGGTTTGACCAGAACACTCCTAAGTTCATGAAGAACGTTACCCGAAACACACCTAACAGTTTCAAGTTGGAACCCATGTCCAAAAACAGAACCAACGGCGATTTCGGAATTGCTTTTTATGGCGATAAAGTAACATTTGCTTCGCTTAGAAATGCCGACGAGAAAGCTTATGGTTGGAATGACCGACCTTATTTGGATCTCTTTATGGCTTCGGTCAATGACAAAGGACAATTGGTACAAGTAGAACCTTTCCCGGACATCATCAATACCAAAAAACACGAAAGTAATGCGACTTTCAGTGCCGATGGTAAAACCATGTACTTCAACCGAAGCGGTGACAAGCAAGTTGAAATCGGTAACGAAAGAGTAGCCACCGTTAAAATATTCAAAGCGGAATATGTTGGAGGAAAATGGACCAATGTCAAAATGTGTTCTTTCTCCAGCGATGAATATTCAGTGCAACATCCATTTTTAACAAAAGACGGCAAGAAACTTTACTTTGCCAGCGATATGAAAGGAACGATTGGTTCTATGGATATTTTTGTAGTCGATATTTTGCAGGACGGCACTTTCAGCCAACCGAGAAATTTGGGCGAAACCATTAACACTATTCACCGCGAACAGTTTCCTTTTGTAACCGAAGACGGAACGCTATATTTTGCTTCAGACGGCCATCAAGGCAATGGGAATCTCGATATTTTTATGAGTTATAAATTGACGGATACCGAATTTGACAAACCGTTAAATCTGGGTTCTACCATCAATAGCGAAATGGATGATTTCAATTTTATTTTGGATGAAGCCAATGACAAAGGGTATTTTGCCTCCAATCGAACCGGCGATGACAATTTATACACTTTTGTCAGAGAAGAAAATAAACTGCAATACTTGGTTGAAGGTGAAGTAAGAGATTTAAAATCTTCAGAACTTTTACCGGGTGCTACTGTGAAATTGTATAACGATAAGGGCGAATTGCTCGAAGAGATTTTGGTTGGAAAAGACGGCGATTTTACCTTCAATACCGAGCCAAACAAGAAATACAAAATCATGGCTTTCAAAGACTTTTATATTCCGGCTGAAGCTGAATTTGATACCAGCCAAAAAGGTAAAGTCTATATCGATTTGCAAATGAAAGTCGAGTCTTATTATGACGCCGAAGACATTATCAATAAGAAAGATGATGGAACTGTTTTAATCGAATTAGAGAATATTTATTTTGATTTAGACAAATGGAACATCAAACCACAAGCCGCCCAAGTTTTAGATGTCTTGGTTGGCTTACTGAAAAAATACCCATACATGGAAATCCAAATCGGTTCACACACCGATACCAGAGCTTCGGAAATGTATAATTTGAGATTGTCTAACAGAAGAGCGGCTTCGGCTTTAGAATACTTGGTGCAAAACGGTATCGACAGAAAACGCCTGAAATCAGTTGGTTACGGCGAAAGCAAACCCCTGATTATCTGTCCGAAAAACGATTGTACCGATAGCGAACACGCTACCAACCGAAGATGTACTTTTATGATATTAAAATAAGTTAGTTGTTGAATGTTGTTATTAAATTGGGATTTTGACCGCAAATGCATACTCTTCAGTATGCATTTGTTTTTTGGGTGAAAACCTAACTTTACATTAACATAAATATTCAGATACTATTAGCTTGTTATTCCTATTTTTGTGTTTCAATAATAAGTTCAATGAAAAAAATATTTTCACTATTGACATTGGTAATTGTTTCCAATGTTGTTGCCCAACAAAGACCGAAATTGGTCGTAGGTATCGTGATTGACCAAATGAAAATGGAATACTTGTACCGTTTTCAAAATGATTTCTCCGAAAATGGTTTTAAGCGATTGATGAATGACGGCTTTACGTTTCATAACATGCATTACAATTATATGCCAACATACACGGCACCCGGACATGCTTCTATTTACACCGGAACAACTCCGGCTATGCACGGAATTGTGAGTAACGAATGGTTTCACCGAACTTTAAAAAGAGAAGTCTATTGTACCGATGATGAAAGTGTGACGACTTTGGTTCCTGGCACGGAAAAAGAAGGAAAAATGTCTCCCAAAAATCTTCAAACCACCACCATTACGGATGAATTAAAGCTCAGCACCAATTTCAAAGGTAAAGTGATAGGCATGAGTATCAAAGATCGTGGTGCCATTCTTCCGGCCGGACATTTTGCGGATTGGGCTTTTTGGTATACCAAAACCGGTGAGTTTATCTCAAGTTCATTTTATGGTAATACTTTGCCTAATTGGGTAACCGAATTCAACAATGTAAAACAATATTTGCCTTATATGAACAGTGGTTGGTCGTTATTAAAACCCATTGGAACTTACAATGAGAGTTTAACCGATGCCAACAATTACGAAGGCAAATTGTATAAAAAAGAACCGGTTTTTCCATACAATCTTAAAGAAATGTATGATGGAAATGATGCCGGTGTGTTACGCGTAACGCCTTTCGGGAATGATGTGTTGGCTAATTTAGCCAAAAGAGCCATAGAAAAAGAAGCTTTGGGTAAAGATGATGTCACCGATTTTTTAGCAGTTAGCTTTTCCTCAACCGATTATATCGGACATACTTTCGGACCGCGTTCTTTGGAAATTCAGGACACTTATTTGCGCTTGGATTTGACCATAGCCGATTTTCTAAACTATTTGGATAAAACCGTAGGTAAAGGCAATTATCTGGTTTTCATGACGGCTGATCATGCTTGTTCCGAGAATTCTACTCATTTAAAAGAACACAAATATGAGGTGGATAACATCAGTTATAAAGACGTTTCCAAAGATTTGATTGCTTTTTCCGAACAAACTTTCGGGGCCAATTTATTATTGAAATACGATAGTTATAATGTTCACTTCGACAAAGAAATCATCAAAACTAAAGGTTTGGATTTGGCCAAAGTAAAACAAAGTTTCAAAGACTTTTTATACTCTAAAAATTACGTAAAAAGAGTTTATACCGAGGAAGAAATACTCAATTCTTCAACCAATGACCAATTGTTAAATTTTGTCCACAAAGGGTATGACCCAACGCAAAACGGCGATTTGTATTTTGTTTACAAACCCGGCTATGTTGAATATTCCGCTACCGGTGCTACGCATGGTTCTCCGTATGCTTATGATACTAATGTGCCTTTGATTTTTTATGGTTGGAATATTAAGAAAGGGGAAAGCCATGATAAAAAAGTAATCACACAAATTGCTCCGACTTTGGCACAAAAATTAAAAATCACGCTACCTAATGCTACCGAAAGCGAAGTGCTTGAAGAAGTCCTGAACAAATAATAAAAAACCCCGAAAGCAATTTCGGGGTTTTCTTTTTATACTTCTACCATAATTTGGTTTTGTAACAAATCTTCAAAGTTTTCTCTTTCTCTAATCAAATGGCCTTTGCCGTTTTTCCACAATACCTCTGCGGGTTTGAAACGCGAATTGTAGTTGGAAGCCATCGAGAAGCAATAAGCACCGGCGTTGCGGAAACACAAAATGTCACCTTCGTGAATTTCGGTAATTCTGCGGTTGCTGGCAAAAGTATCGGTTTCACAAATGTAACCTACCACGGTGTAAAAACGCTCTTTCCCTTTTGGGTTAGAAATGTTTTCAATGGTGTGTTGCGAACCGTAAAACATCGGACGAATCAAGTGGTTGAATCCACTGTCAATACCGGCAAAAACGGTTGAAGTCGTTTGCTTGATGACATTCACTTTGGCCAAAAAATAACCGGCTTCACTCACCAAGAATTTTCCCGGTTCAAAAGCCAAAGTCAATTCGCGACCGTATTCTTTTTCAAAAGCCAAGAAGCGTTTGGTTAATTTTTTACCCAACTCTTCAATGTTGGTTTCGATATCGCCTTTTTTATAAGGCACTTTAAATCCGGAACCAAAATCTAAGAAGTCTAAGTTTTTAAATTGTTTGGCGGCATCAAATAAAATTTCGGCAGCATACAAGAAAACTTCAATATCTAAAATATCCGAACCGGTATGCATGTGAATCCCGTTGATGTTCATTTTAGTGTTTTCGACTATGCGTAAAATATGCGGAATCTGATAGATAGAAATCCCGAATTTGCTATCGATGTGTCCCACGGAAATATTTTCATTTCCACCGGCCATTACATGCGGATTGATACGAATACAAACCGGAACGTTCGGGTGTTTGGTGCCAAAATGTTCCAATACAGAAAGGTTGTCAATATTGATTTGAACGCCCAATTGCGCTACTGCTTCAATTTCTTCAAATGAAACACCGTTGGGTGTAAAGATGATTTTATCCGGAGTAAAACCGGCGTGTAAACCCAATTGTACTTCCTGAATAGAAACGGTGTCAAGACCTGAACCCAGGTTCTTCAGTAGCTTCAGAATAGAAATATTTGACAAGGCCTTCATCGCATAATTAATGCGAAGCTTCTCTACCTTGGCAAAAGCATTGGTTAAACGATTGTACTGAAACTCAATTTTTTCAGCATCATACACATAAAGTGGATTCCCGAATTCACGGGCCAATTGTTCTAATTCTGTCGGTTGCATAATTGTGATTTAATTTAAGTTGCAAAGCTAAGCCTCGAAGCCCGCAATTCCAAAGGAAAAAATAACAGAATTCGTGCTTTTTGAAAGCTATTCAACAAATTCCAGCCTAAAACCGTCTGCAATCGATTGGTCAATCACCAGATGGTTATTGGTAACCGAAAAGCAACCCATTTCGATTCCGTCAATTTTCAGCATTTCACCACAAGGTAATTCAGGATTTTCCACAATTTGATAGTTGTAAATGCCGGTTTCAAATACATCCCATAAATCGGCATCGGGATTGTTGTTAACAATGCTGACCATTTGAGTAGTCGGATTGAAATCCCAAGTGATTAATCCCGGGCTAAAATCATTATCAATTCCGGCAAAAGTGCCACTCACATTAATCAGTTTCCATTGTCCTTGTATTGGGTTCGGATTTGAGTTAGAGTCGTTACTGCAACTTGATTGAAACACCAGCAAGAAAACACTAAGTGTTAAGATTATTTTTTTCATAGTTTTTTGATTTAAAAATCAGATGATTTAACTTCAAAAGGGTTGCGCCATTTTTTTTAAAAAGTTTCCGCTTGAGAAATATACTAAATTGATATACATTTCTTTTTGGTTTGATTGTAATTAATTACTTTTGTGGCACATTAAACTGAATTCGTTTTTCAGTACTTCAAAAACTAACTATTTATTATGAACATACACGAATATCAAGGTAAAGAAATTTTAGCCAGTTACGGCGTTCGCGTTCAACGCGGTATTGTTGCTAACAGTCCGGTTGAAGCTGTAGCCGCTGCCAAACAATTGACGGCTGAAACAGGTACAGGATGGCATGTTGTTAAAGCCCAAATTCACGCCGGTGGAAGAGGAAAAGGCGGTGGCGTAAAATTGGCCAAAAACTTGCAACAGGTGGAAGAAATATCAGAACAAATCATCGGAATGATGTTGAAAACTCCTCAAACACCACCTGAAGGTAAAAAAGTACACAAAGTTTTAATCGCGGAAGATGTTTATTATCCGGGAGAAAGTGAAACTTCTGAGTTTTATATGTCGGTTCTTTTAAACAGAGCCAAAGGAAGAAACATGATTATGTATTCAACCGAAGGCGGAATGGATATCGAAGAAGTGGCCGAACACACACCACATTTAATCTTTACCGAAGAAATTGATCCTGCTGTAGGTTTACAAGGTTTTCAAGCTCGTAGAATTGCTTTCAATTTAGGGCTTTCCGGAAATGCCTTCAAAGAAATGGTGAAATTCGTTGAAGCTTTATACAATGCTTACATCGGTTCAGATGCTTCTATGTTTGAAATCAATCCGGTTTTGAAAACTTCTGATAACAAAATTATGGCTGTTGATGCCAAAGTAAATATCGACGATAACGCTTTGTTCAGACAACCAAAATATGCTGACATGCGCGACATTCGTGAAGAAAATCCAATCGAAGTAGAAGCCAAAGAAGTAGGCTTAAACTACGTGGATCTTGACGGAACAGTTGGTTGTATGGTAAATGGTGCAGGTTTGGCGATGGCAACTATGGATTTGATTAAATACGCAGGTTTCGAGCCGGCTAATTTCTTAGACGTAGGTGGAACAGCTGATGCTAAACGTGTAGAAACTGCTTTCCGTATCATCTTAAAAGACCCGAATGTAAAAGCCATTTTAATCAATATTTTTGGTGGAATTGTTCGTTGTGACCGTGTGGCACAAGGAGTAGTAGATGCTTATAAAAATATGGGCGATGCGATTAAAGTGCCGATTATCGTTCGTTTACAAGGAACCAATGCTGAGATTGCCAAAGAATTAATTGACAATTCAGGAATGCCGATTTTATCTGCAGTACAGTTCCAAGAAGCTGCTGACCAAGTAAAAGCAGCTTTGTCTTAAGGATAAACTGAGATTTACAATATACAAAGTAAAATCCCGAGTGAAAGCTCGGGATTTTTTATTATTTTTCGGCTTTATTTTTTATCACCAAACCGTCAATGGATATCACAAATTTCTCCACCAAAAGAGTAAACCTGTTAATTGTTTTGATTTCATCACTCATGATGATAGTGGTGCTCAATTTGCCTTTCAAGGCCAAACCTTTTGGAGATATGACCTTTCACGAGGAAGCCAAGCATATGGCTTTGTATTTAAAAGGAGAAATCGGGTACGACAAAGTCACCATCACCAAAGCACCCGGACCGGTCTTTTTTTACACGCCGCCTTATTTGATAGCACCTTCGGATGCTACCGATAACCAACTCTGGGTTTATGCTGTGGTATTTACCTTTATTATTATTACGGTAAGTTTGTTACTGATTTTTAAAATCGGCTCCAATCTTTTCTCCAAAGAAGTCGGTTTACTGAGTGTACTTTTGTTCTTTGTTTTTCCTATTCATTGTTATTATTCATTAGGAATTTTAGCCGAAGTGCCGGCTTTTTTTTCATTGACTTTGGCTTTGTATGGTTGGTCAAAAATTGTGAAAGAGCCTAACTCTAAAGCAAGCTGGTTATTGTTGCTTTTCGGTTTGTGGTTTTTGATTCTCAACCGACCTAATTCTATGCTGCTATTGCTTATCGGGTTTTTGGTAGTAGCTTATTCTTTTATAAAGCAAAAGCAATTTTTTGCAACCTACGGGAAAGGATTAGCCTTAACTTTTACTTGTGTCGGATTGATGGGCTTCGGCACTTTGCAATTCGCCAAAATGATTACCGGAACCAAAAGCGGTTACAATCAGGAAGGGTTGTTTTATTTCGTGGCACACCAAGGCCGTTTTCAGTTCCGAGAAGAGCCAACCGATTTCCGTTTCTGGGAAAGTGACATCAGACCTGACAGCAAAGATTACCAAAATTGGGGTAAAAGTGGCGAAGCTTTAGGTAAAATTATGGACGAAACCAAGCGCTCTCACGCCGATGTTTACAGAGAGTTTTTAATCAACGATGCTTTAGAACATCCGTTTCTGTTTACCAGACAATTTTTTGTCAAATGTTTCTATGGTCATATGTATTTCATCAATAGTGTAAAACCCAAAGATTTTCACCTCGGACCTGTTCATGGCGTGATGGGTTATTGGTTGGTTATTTTCATTATCAATTTCATCAATATTATTATCATATTGGGCGCTGCTTTGTTTTTGTGGAAAGAAAAAAATCGACTCCATTATTGGCTTTTTTGGGGTGTCATTGTGGCTTTACTTATTTTCCATGGATTGACTTATATGGAACCGCGTTATATGTTTCCGGCCAGAGTAGCTTTGTACCTCATGAGTGCGGCCGGTTTATACCGTTTACCATGGATGCAAAGAAAAGTCAATTATATTGCTAAATTTGTTTTCAAGACTAAATCTGTAAGCTGATGGAAAACCAACACAAACCTATAATTGGCATAGTTTCTCCTTGTTACAATGAGGCATTGGTGTTGCCTGAAACGGCCGTGCAATTGAATGCCGTTATAGCCGATTTAGTTTTGCGTAATGTCATTTCCGAAAAAAGCTTTGCCGTTTTTGTGGATGATGGAAGCAAAGACCAAACTTGGCAGATTATCGAAGAAAAAGCATCGCAACTAACGTATATCAAAGGACTAAAACTAGCCGGAAATGTTGGCCATCAAAAAGCCTTATTGGCCGGGTTGCTGACTTATAAAGACGAAGCCGATGCCTTAATTTCTATCGATGCCGATTTGCAGGATGATGTTCGCGTGATTGAAGAAATGGTGGTCAAATACAAATCGGGAACAGATGTCGTATACGGCGTTCGCAAAGAAAGAGCTACCGATACTTTTTTCAAAAGAAACACGGCTTTGTTGTTTTATAATTTGATGAAGAAAATGAAGGTCAATATAATTCACAACCATGCTGATTACCGTTTGTGCAGCAATAGGGTTTTGAATGCCTTGGCCGATTTTGGCGAAGTGAATTTATTTCTCCGAGGAATCATTCCAACCATCGGTTTTAATAAAGATGTAGTGTATTATGATCGCTTGGAACGCTTTGCCGGCGAATCTAAATATCCGTTCCGAAAAATGGCGGCTTTTGCCTGGAATGGCGTAACTTCCTTCAGTAATTATCCATTGAAATTAGTGACCATTATCGGTTTTGTGATTTTTTTCTTTTGCTTGCTCATGACGGGTTATGCCTTGTTTGCTTTGTATACCGGAAATGTAGTTCCGGGTTGGCTTTCCACGGTTTTACCAATGTATTTTCTGGGAGGTGTTCAGTTGTTTTGTTTCGGGATTTTAGGCGAATATATCGGCAAAATTTATTCGGAAGTAAAACAAAGACCGCGCTATTTTATTGACAAACGAGTAGAGTAAAGACAATGGAAAAGGATTTCGAAAAAAAATACCATGACGTAGAAACCGACCATTGGTGGTTCAAATCAAGAAGAAAATACTTGCTAGATTTGTTGCAAAATGCGCCTAAAGACAGCAAAATATTGGATATCGGTTGTTCTTCGGGTGTGTTTTTGAAAGACTTGGAACAGTTGGGTTTTGCCCTCGAAAATCTCTACGGCGTTGACATCAGTGATAAAGCGATAGCCAATTGCAAAGCCAACGGCATTCCGAATGCTTTTGTAATGGATGCCCAAAATATAACGCTAACCGAATCTTTCGACATCATAGTGGCTTCCGACTGTTTGGAGCATTTACAAGATGACAAACAAGCTTTGAAGAATTGGAAATCATTGCTTAAAGTTGGCGGAACCATGTATGTTTTTGTGCCGGCTTTTATGTCGTTGTGGAGTTACCACGATGAAGTCAATATGCATTACCGACGCTATACTAATGGTGAATTAAGAGCCAAAATTTCGGGCGAAAACCTTGAAATTCTCAAATCGAGTTATTGGAATTTCTTTTTGTTTTTACCGGTATATCTTTTCAGAAAAATATCCGCTGTTTTTCAAAAAAATAAAACCGGTGAAAGCGATATTTCCATTGGGAATGCCTTTGTGAACAGTGTTTTATTGCAATTGATTGTTTTTGAGAACAAGTTGCTGAAAATGGTCAATTTTCCGTTTGGCGTCAGCACTTTTTGTATTGCCAAAAG
>NZ_CAMLRU010000054.1 GCF_946482535.1 uncultured Flavobacterium sp. | reverse complement strand
CGCACATCGATTTGTTGTTGGAAAACATCAGAAAGAAAGTAGATAATTTCAAGCGAATTGCTTTATCAAATTCTGACGGTATTCATCTTTTTGAAGTGAGTGATATTATTCGTTGCGAGAGCGAAGACAATTACACTAAGTTTTACATCAAGAATAGCAAACCGATATTGATTTCGAAAACTTTGAAAGAATACGAAGAATTATTAACTGAGCACGGTTTTGAAAGAATCCATCAAAGTCATTTGATCAATTTGGCTTATTTGAAATCTTACATCAAAAAAGACGGTGGTTATGTGGTGATGGCAGACAACAGCAATCTTCCCATTTCACAGCGAAAAAAGGACCGGTTGCAAGAATTATTAAAGATGATGTGACGAATTCTAAGTCAGAATAGGTAGTTACTCATTTGCTAAAGTATACTAATGAAACATGACGTAAATTTATAAGGTCAAAAAAATCAATCAAAAAACGAATATTATATACTATGAGAAAATTATACTTTTTATTGTTCTTAATCTCAGGTTTTGCCAATGCGCAAATCATCAATTTTCCGGATGCGAATTTGAAGGCCGTTTTGGTTAATGCAAGTCCGGCGAATTCGACAGCAATAGGTCCAACGGGAAATGTTACCATTGATACCAATGCAGACGGAGAAATTCAAGTTTCTGAAGCCTTAGCCATCACCGGCTTGTCTATACAGTCTTCGGGTATTACGGATTTTACCGGTATAGAGAATTTTTCAAATATTATTTATTTTGGGTCATATTCCAATCAAATCAGTAATTTGAATTTAAACGGTTTAACCCAATTACAAAATATCAACCTTTCGGGAAATATCGGTGGGAATACTGTTTTTTCATTTTCTAATTTACCGGCATTAACCAACTTGAGTTTTATTTACAGTAGTATCACTTCCCTTACTTTAACCAATTTGACCAATGTTGTTACTGTTGGTATTTGGGGTAACAGTCAACTGACTGATTTGAATTTAATTGGATTAACTTCTTTAAACAGATTGACAGGTAATGATTGTGCCATTACTAATTTGTCTATAACCAATTCACCGCTATTGACCGAAATTAATTTGAGTAATAACAACTTGAACAGTATTCCTATTAATTATCCATTGTTGAAAAAACTGAATCTTAGCAGCAATAACTTGACAGATACTTCAGGGTTTACCAATTTGAATAATTTGGAAGAATTTAATATTCAAGACAATCAAATCACTAATTTAGTATTGCCTGCTTCGTTGCCTGCTTTGAGATTTTTTTACTGCGGTTCAAACGGCTTTTCATCGGTATCACTATCAGGCTATCCGAATTTACGAGGCTTAGCGGTTAACAATAATAATATTACGACAATCGATTTTTCAAATAATGTTTTATTGCAACAGTTGCTTTTAGGAGGAAACCCTATTGCAAGTTGTGATTTTTCTCCCTTGGTTAATTTGGTTTCGTTTGCCGGACACTCTACCTTAATGTCGGAAATGGATTTTTCACACAGTCCGCTACTAAGCAGTATTATGTATTCTGATAACCCTAATCTGACCCATATCAATTTAAAAAGCGGAACAGTTAATGCTATTAATTACAGCAATAGTTCTTATTTTAATTTGCCTAATTTAATGTATATCTGTGTTGATGAAGGAGATACATTTACCTATAGTTTGATTCCTAATCCGCCAACGGTTCCTATTACCAGTTACTGTTCTTTTGTGCCCGGAGGCGATTACAATACCATAACCGGTACACTGACTTTTGATGCCAATAACAATGGTTGTGACAGCAATGATCTTTTTCATCCATTTATGAAAGTTAAAATCGATGATGGAACAACAATAGGTTCCTCTTTTACAAGCACACAAGGTGAATATACTTTCTTTACCCAAGCCGGAAGTTTTGATTTGACTCCGAATATTGAAAATCAATCTTGGTTTAATTTTTCACCGGCATCAGCTAATGTGGTTTTTGCCGATAATAACAACAACACTGCTACACAAAACTTTTGTGTTACGGCTAACGGTGTGCATCCTGATTTAGAGATTGTGATAGCACCTGTGGTTCCCGCAAGACCCGGATTTGATGCCATTTATAAAATCGTTTACCGCAATAAAGGAAATCAAATTTTGTCGCAGCAATATGGTATCAACTTTTTCTACAATCAAAATTTAATGGATTTTGTTAGTACTACTGTACCAACTTCTTCGGTAGTTTCCGGAGGTCTTTCATGGGATTATGCCAATTTGCAACCTTTTGAAAGCAGAACAATTTTGGTGACCTTTAATATCAATGCGCCCACAGATGCTAATCCGGTTAATATTACGGATGTGTTGACATTTACAGGGTCAATTTTGCCTCAAAACGGAGATGAAAACACTTCGGATAATTTATTTGTATTCAATCAAATAGTAGTGGGTTCATATGACCCGAACGATGTTACCTGTCTTGAAGGTGGTGTAGTGTCACCAACAGAAATCGGGGATTATTTACATTATATGATTCGTTTCGAAAATACCGGAACTTTCCTGGCTGAAAATATCGTAGTGAGAACCGAAATTAATCCGGCAGACTTTGATATTAATTCACTACAATTATTAAACGCTTCGCATGAAGTTGACGCTAGAATTAACGGCAATACGGTAGAGTTTGTTTTCCAAAACATTTTATTGGAATCCGGCGGTCATGGTAATGTATTGCTTAAAGTACAATCTTTAGGTACACTTCAACAAGGAGATATGGTCAATAAGCAAGCGGATATCTATTTTGATTATAATTTCCCGGTTGTAACCAATGATTATGAAACGATTTTCCAATCACTCAGCAATCCCGATTTTGAAACTGATAATTCCATCAGCATTTATCCGAATCCGACCAGTGGAATGGTTAACATAAGAAGTGATTTCAATGTCAAATCCATCGAATTGTTTGATGTACAAGGCAGGCTTTTACAAACCAACATAGTCAATGAAAATAATAGCACCATTAATGTCGCAACCCAGGCAAGCGGTGTGTATTTTGTCAGAGTGGTATCTGATGAAGGAATCAAAGTAGAAAAATTAGTTAAGCAATAAATTTGGGTTAAATTAATTGTGATAAAGGCGCACTCAGGTGTGCCTTTTTTTGCTTATATATCAATTTTGCAAAATTTATCAAATAATTAACGAAAACGTTGTTGTAATTCTTTTTTATTTCATTTCGAATTCCCTAATTTTGTTAAATTATTAATTTATCAAGATTTATTTCCATTTTATATCATGTCAAAAACAGCTATATTAGAACTTGATGGCGTAAAGTATGAGTTCCCGGTTATCGTAGGGAGTGAAAACGAAGCCGCAATCGACATTGAAAAACTTCGTGCGTTAACGGGAGCCATAACCCTCGATCCCGGCTATAAAAATTCCGGTTCTTGTAAAAGTGATATCACTTTTTTGGATGGAGAAGAAGGTATCCTTCGCTATCGCGGATATGCCATTGAAGATTTAGCCGAAAAAGCCGACTTCCTCGAGGTTTCTTATTTAGTAATTTTTGGGGAGTTACCAACTAAGGCTCAATTGGTTCAGTTTGAAAATGATATCAGAAAATATACTTTGGTTAATGAAGAGATGAAAAACATCATTGATGGTTTTCCTAAAACGGCTCATCCAATGGGCGTTTTGTCTTCACTTACCAGTGCGCTTACCGCATTTAACCCTAAAGTGGTTGACGTGGAAAACGAAAAAGAAATGTATGAAGCAGTTTGCAAAACCATGGGTAAATTCTTGGTGATTGCAACTTGGACCTACCGAAAAATGATGGGTTATCCTCTAAACTATTATGACAATACCATCGGTTATGTTGATAATTTCATGCAGTTAATGTTTAAATTGCCTACCGGACCATACAAAGCCAATCCGGTTGTGATTGATGCTTTGGATAAATTATTTATCTTACATGCTGATCACGAACAAAACTGTTCGACTTCAACAGTCAGAATTGTAGGTTCTTCTCATGCCGGATTGTTTGCTTCAATTTCTGCCGGAGTTTCGGCACTTTGGGGACCATTACACGGTGGAGCCAATCAAGCCGTTTTGGAAATGTTAGAAGCCATCCAAAAAGACGGTGGTGATGCTGATAAATATTTGGCAAAAGCCAAAGACAAAGATGATCCGTTCCGTTTGATGGGATTCGGACACCGAGTATACAAAAACTTTGACCCAAGAGCTAAAATCATTAAGAAAGCAGCCGATGAGGTATTGAATACTTTAGGAGTAGATGATCCGATTTTAGATATTGCTAAAAAATTAGAAGCTTCCGCTTTAGTAGATGATTACTTTGTATCCAGAAAATTATATCCTAATGTTGATTTCTATTCCGGAATTATCTATCGTGCATTAGGCATACCAACTGAAATGTTTACCGTGATGTTTGCTATCGGTCGTTTGCCGGGTTGGATAGCACAATGGAAAGAAATGCGTATCAACAAAGAACCGATAGGTCGTCCGAGACAAATTTATACCGGTTATCCTTTGAGAGATTTCCAACCTATGGATAAGAGATAAATACTCCTCAATATTTTAAAAAACTCCTTGTTGCTTAACAAGGAGTTTTTTTTTGTTCCTTTTCTAAATAATTCAATCAAGTCTAAGGTTGTTTTTTTACTCTTTGATCTTCCTAAATTTTTGATTTACAGTCTGCTTGTAAATATTCACTGATGTATTGTCTGGCAACGTGAAATGTTCATTTTGATTTTCAATTACGGTATTTTTAAAAATGTAAGAAAAGATAATAAGTAAATTAAAAAAAAGTGCATTTCATCGATTATATGTGTATTTTATGGATATTTTAAAAACATTAGCATAAATTTGAACCATAAAATAACACCAATAAAAAATATTGCAATGTGCAACCTACAAAATCACAATGCAATTGTTTTAAAAAAAGTAAATGTATATAAGCCTAACCTACAACATCCCTGATTAATGAGTTTTTAAATTATTTTTTTAATGCCCCAAATTTTTTTAGTTATGAAAAAAAAATACATTTTAATCACAACGTTTGCTCTTTTATCTGCAATATTAGGAGCCAATGCACAAGTTGACAATACATTTTCAGGAGAAGGCTCAGGAGCTAACAGCACCGGGAACTTCAATACTGGTTTTGGTAAAGATGCTTTGATGAACAATACCAGCCACAGCAACAACGCTTTTGGTGCCAGAGTATTGTCGGTAACCACAGGAGGTTTTAATAGTGCTTTCGGAAATGAATCATTGGCCAACAATACCAGTGGTTCACTTAACAGTGCTTTCGGAACAAGAAGTTTATGGAATAATTTAACGGGTAAAAGCAATATTGCTTTCGGTCACCGAGCTATGGAGGCCAATATCTCAGGGAGTAACAATACAGCTATCGGTTATGGTGCTTTACTATATTCTACAGGAAATAACAATGTTGCTTTGGGGATTAATACACCGAAAAATTTAGTTTCAGGTAATAATAATATTTTTATCGGTGCTGAAACCGGAAAAAATTTGATTAACGGAAGCTACAATGTATTTGTAGGGAATGTTAGTTTAGAAGCCATGCCCTCATCCGCCAAACTTGCCGGAAACAATACAGATGCTACTATTATTTTAGCAGATGGTTTAGGAAACCAAAGGGTATTTGTAAATAAAACAGGAAATGTTGGAATTGGTCTGGGCAATAATGTAATTCCGGCCAACCGATTGGATATTGGTGGTGGAGTAGTAATTGGAAAAACATATGTTCCCAATGCCGGTTCAACTTTAGCCAATACAACTTTTGCGCCTGCCAACGGTATGTTAGTAGAAGGTAAAGTGGGTATCGGAAACAAATCTCCTAATAATAAAGTAGAAATTACTCATGGAGTGACCGGAAATTCCGGATTACGATTCACTAATTTAACCAGTCAATTCAATCCGGCAGCCAATCAAACTGCTACAAAATTTTTGACTGTTAATGCCAATGGAGATGTAGTACTACAGAGAATGGCCGGGTTAACCAATACAAATGTTATGTCATCTAATGCCAATTTGATGACTACCAATGTTAATAATATTCAAGCTTCAGCGCCTATAGTGAATTCAATTTCTAATAGCATCGCCGGTAATCAATTGGTTACTACGGTTAATGGTGTAGCAAGTGCTCCGGTAAATTTACCACAAGGGATTTTGACCGAAGTTGACGGAAGTACTACCAATGAGTTGCAAACCATTTCACAATCAGGTAATACTATTACACTTTCCAACGGTGGAGGTTCTGTTACTATTCCAACGGTTGTAGATACTGATACAGATGAGCAAAATTTAGCCTTAACAGGAAACGTACTTTCTATCACTAACGGAAATAGCGTAACGCTTCCGGCTGATGTTCCGCAAACCTTATCACAAACCGGTAATACCATCACACTTTCTAATGGAGGTGGTTCGGTTACCATTCCAAATATGACCGATACTGATCAACAGACTTTAACTTTAAACGGACAAGTGCTTTCTATCTCCAACGGAAATAGTGTTGTTTTACCTACACAAGGACCGCAATCTATTACACAAAATGGAGCCATTGTAACTTTATCCAATGGTGGAGGTTCTATTACTTTGCAATCAACTACAGTAACTGCAGGTAATAACGTAACCGTTTTAGGTGACGGTTCTGCAGGAACACCTTATGTGGTTAGTGCGAATGATACCAGTCTTTATGCCGATAACGGAGCTATCAATACAGCCACTACTGTAAGCGGTAACAGAATTGTTGAAATGAACAACAGCAACATTTGGTTCAGTACAGCTAACAGCAATTCTAATGGTAAAATTTACTTGGGTTCAACTCCTTCATTCCCTAATACTACAGGAAATTACAGATTATTTGTAGAAGGCGGAATCTTAACAGAAAAAGTAAAAGTGGCGCTAAGAAGTTCAGCCAATTGGGCGGATTATGTTTTTGCCAAAGACTACAAATTGATGCCTCTTCATGAAGTAGAGTCTTTTGTTAAAGCCAACAAACACTTACCGGGTATTGATTCTGCAGAAGAATTGGCCAAAAACGGTATTGATGTAGCCGAAATGCAATCAAAACAAATGGAGAAGATAGAAGAGTTAACACTTTACATTATAGACCAAGACAAAAAAATTGAAGCACAAGGCAAAGCCATCGAAAAAAACAGCAAAGAAATAGAAGAATTGAAAGCTCAAATTCAAGCTTTGATTGCAAAAACTAAATAATATGTACAAGATATTAAAAATAGTTTTACTTGGCTGTATTGTCTTCAATTCGGCTAAAGTCTCAGCCCAGCTCAACGAGTATTTGGCTGAAGAGAACAGCAGGATTTCTCTTTCCCAGCAAACGGAAAATGAAATCAAACGCTTCATAGACGATAATTTCAAAAACTACAAATTATCGAAAGAAACTACCGACGAGGTTATCAAACACCTCAAAGAGGAAGAGGAATTTACAGAGGAAGAACTCCAAAAGGCTATAATCGACACCAAAATATATGAATTAAGAAAGTTGTATTTTTTTGAAAATCCGGACAAAAAAGATTTATATACGGCCAAAATTCCGCCTCTTGCCGTGATGCAAACATGTACCAATGGCGATTTTGAAAGCAATACTGCCGGATATACTTTTTGGTCTGATGCTTATGCTCAGCCGGCAACCGGAACAGGATTTTTCCAATCTTGTGCCATGCCTACTGCCGCAACAACAACCAATATGGTCACGCCAAGTACCAATAATTTTGCTTCAACCATTACCTTGATTGATAGCGGAAGTGCCGGATATCAGGCGTTTGACCCAACCTTAGCGGGTTTAGGGGTCAATATGCCAACGATAAATTCAAATGGGGGAACTAAGTCAATTAAGCTCAACAATGCCAACGGTTTTGGATCTTCTGATGTGACGACCATGTCAAGATATTTTCCGGTAATTAACCAATCTACCATTGATTTTAATTTTTCATTAATCATGGATAATAAACCGGCTCACGGTCAACCTATTCAACCTTTTTTCAGGGTTAGGGTTTTAGATCAAAACGGCAGTGTGGTTGATGAAATATGTATCATAGCCAATCCCGATAACTGTTTGTTCAATACTTTAGTAGTTGGAACTAATCGAAGAGTACTTTACACCGGTTGGATTTGTGCCCGATTGAATGTGGGTGAAATTTTAAACCAACCCGGGACTATAGAATTTACGGTAAGCGATTGTGAGCCATCAGCCCATTTTGGTACGGTTTATATCGACAATATTTGTGGATTTACTTGTGCGGTTCCTCAATTAGGAGCTTTAAATACGGATCCGGCCAATTACAATTGTCCCGACATGTCCGGAAGTACTCCAATACAAGTTTGTGGTGATTATCAACCACCGGTAAATGCGGTGTTAAATTCCATCTCATTGAATATTTTACAGAATAATGTAGTTATTGGAACCATGGCTGTACCAACGACTCTAACCAGCAGTACATTTTGTTTTACGGTAAATCCAAGCCTCTTTGGGGCCAATCCTTCGGGTGATTTCGAATTCCAAGTCAATGGTAGGTTCAATGTCAATTGTCCGGCCGGTACTTTTGTTTACGAGATAACCGATAACTCGGCTAATATCGGACCTGATGTAACGTTTGATAATTGTTGTCAGCCTATTTTAGAATTGTTTTCACCAAGTGATGATGTTAATAATTTAGCAGTTGTTGCCGTAAAACAAAGAGAACGTTCTGACTGGATTAAAGCGGCCAATATCGTTTCGGTTGGTGACAATGTTACGGGCAATGGTGTAGTGTATCACGCCGCCAATTATGTAGAATTGAATCCGGGATTTGAAGCATTAACCGGTGCCCAATTCGTAGCGTATCCCGAAGGTTGTACCAGCAATTATGTATACAAACAACAAGGAGAAACCGAATCAGTTACCCAAAAAGTAATCCCTGTTGATGATACTGTAATCAATTTGACTAAAATAGCCAATGGTTTCGCCATCATTCCGAATCCATCCAGCAGTACCATTGAAATTCTGATGAAAAATGCCGAGTTCAATAAAATCAATATCACTTCCATAGATGGTAAAACGGTTTTAAATCGCAACATAGAAATGACCGATAAAACCCAAGTGGATGTCAGCGGTTATGCTAATGGGGTTTATATCATCAACATAACATCCGAAGACGGCAGAATTCATACCGAGAAATTGATTAAGAATTAATTTTACTTCTAAATACTTATAAACAAAGCTTCTCCTAACCGAGAAGCTTTTTTATATTTGTCCAATGCCAAAAGCTAATTTATGTTACAATTAAATGTAAAAAACGAAACCTCAAGATTAAGAGCCGTGGTGCTGGGTTCAGCCCAAAATAATGGTCCGACACCAACCGCTGAAGAAGCCTATGATCCGAAATCATTAGAACACATCCTCGCCGGAACATATCCGGTAGAAGCCGATATGGTCAAAGAAATGGAGGCTTTTAACCAAGTGTTTCAAAAATACAATGTGCAGGTTTTTCGTCCCAAAATGATTGAAAACTACAACCAAATTTTTACCCGTGATATCGGTTTTGTAATCGATGATATTTTTATCAAAGCCAATATTCTACCCGATAGAGAAAGAGAATTAGATGCTATTCAATATGTAATTGACCAAATTGATCCGGCCAAAGTAGTTCGTCCGCCCGAAGAAGTGCACATTGAAGGCGGCGATGTCATGCTTTGGAACGACTATATTTTCATCGGTACTTACAAAGGTTCGGATTATAAAGATTACATCACAGCACGAACCAACATGCAAGGCGTCAATTATATCAAAGAATTATTTCCGCATAAAAAAGTAAAAGAATTTGATTTGGTGAAATCCAAGTTGGAAGCTCGTGATAATGCCTTACATTTAGACTGTTGTTTCCAACCGGTAGGCAAAAACAAAGGCATCATCTACAAAAGCGGTTTCCGCGAAGAATCGGATTATGTTTTTTTGGTGAAATTGTTCGGCAAAGAAAACCTATTCCACATTACCCGCGACGAAATGTACCACATGAATTCCAACGTGTTTTCCATTGATGAGAATGTAGTAGTTTCGGAAAAAAACTTTACAAGATTAAACAATTGGCTTCGCGATAACGGATTTATCGTGGAAGAAATACCATACGCAGAAATTGCTAAACAAGAAGGCTTGTTGCGTTGCTCGACTTTACCGTTGATTAGAGATTAAAAATTTGTTTCAAGTTTAATGTTTCAAGTTAATTAACCTGAAACCTGGAACCTGAAACTTTAAACCCAAACAAAAATGAAACAAACCACCAATTCCATCCTAATGATTCGCCCGGTGGCGTTTCGTATGAACGAACAAACAGCGGTAAATAATTATTACCAAAAAGTACTCGACGGATTGTCTCCGGAAACCGTCAATGCCAAAGCCCAAGCCGAGTTTGATGCTTTTGTGGCCAAATTGCGAAAAGTAGGCGTCAATGTGATTGTAGTCGAAGATACTTTAGAACCCAATACACCCGACAGTATTTTTCCGAACAATTGGATCTCGTTTCACGAAAACGGTGATGTGGTTTTATATCCCATGTTTGCCGAAAATCGTCGTGCTGAAAGAAGAGAAGATATCCTCGATATTCTGGAAGATGAAGGTTTCGAAATCAATGAAATCATGGATTATACCTTAGCCGAAGAAGACAATGTTTTCTTGGAAGGCACCGGAAGTTTACTGTTAGACCGCGAAAACGGAAAAGCTTATTGCGCTTTGTCACCAAGAGCTGATGAAGAACTAATGATCGAGTTTTGCGAAGATTTCGAATTCACACCGGTGATTTTTGAAGCGTTCCAAACGGTAAATGGGGAAAGAAAACAAATTTACCATACCAATGTGATGCTCACTTTAGGCGATACGTTTGCCGTAGTTTGTGCCGATTGTATCGATGACAAAAAAGAACGCAAAATGGTCTTAGACAGTCTGCGTGGCGATGATAAAGAAGTGATTTTAATTACCGAAGATCAAGTCAATAACTTCGCCGGAAACATGTTAGAAGTTAAAGGCAAAGACGATAAAAGATACCTAGTGATGAGCGAGTCGGCTTATAAAAGCCTAACCAAAAAACAAATCGCCCAATTAGAAGGCCACGTAGAAATCATCCATTCGAGTTTAGATACGATTGAAGCTTGTGGCGGCGGAAGCGCTCGCTGTATGATGGCGGAAATTTTTCTGCCGAAAAATTAAATGCCAATAAAAAAAATCCAAATTCCAATTGGTCGAACGGAATTCTGTCGAGATAGTTGGAATTTGGAATTTAATATTTTGAATTTGAGTTTATCAAATTTTGATAAACTCATAACCACCTTTTGTAGCGCCCCAAACTTGTTTTCCGTCTTTGTCAAACCCTTGGTCCCAAGAAAGGATTTGGGTTTCGGTAACGGTTACTTTGGAGTTGGCCCAACTTGCACCACGCAATTCACTCGGACAAGTTTTGTCACCGGTAGCACCTTCAAAACGGTTTTTAGCAGTCCGCTTTAATACTACTTCACATCCCGGTTTTAATTCGATGTCGGCTTCTGTTAATTGGTCATAAGCTTCAGGCGTTGCCCATTTGCCAATCCAGGCTTTTTCATCTTTTAAAGTATAAATCTCACTGATGAATGCTTCGCCTCTTTGGGAAACTTTGTAAATTCTGACACGATAAGGTTTGTCTTGTTTGTCGAAAATAGCCTGCTCTACAAAAAGATAATTCCCTTTGGTTTTCCAAATCGGGGTCATTCTTAAAGAAATATTGTAATAATCTTCGTCGGCTTTAGATTGCTTTTCCGAAGAATAATGGCCTTGCATTACATTCACTAGTTCTTGCAGTTCAGAACTGTTTTTGAAGGATTGAATTTGACCTGATTTACAACTGATAAACAAAGCCATAGCTGCTAAATAGAATAACGCTTTTTTCATGATATTAAATGGATAAAGAATTATATTCCGCGAATAATACTCAAAACCGCACTGATGATATATTGAATTCCAATGGCAACGGTAAGGAAACCAACGATGCGTGAAATCGCCACAATACCCGAAGCACCAAGATATTTGGCCAAATAATGAGCACTTCTCAAAATCAAAAAAATCAATAACGATACTATGACAATAGAAAACACCGAAGACAAAATTTCCGGCGTAGAATGATGGTCTTGGTTAAAAGCTATTAACAACGAAATCGAACCCGGTCCGGCCAACATAGGCATGGCCAATGGTGTCAGCGCAATCGAACTTCTGTTTTGCAAATCTTCTTCCACTTCTTTGCTGATTCCTTTTCGTTTCTTCGGATTGGCATTGAGCAACCCAAATCCCGAACTGGCAATTAAAATCCCACCGGCAATTCTAAGGGCCGAAATGGTAATCCCAAAAAAGCTCAACACATATTCCCCTACAAAAAAAGAAATCAATAAAATAATACAAACATTTACCGCCGCCAAAAGGGACACCCGTGAACGCTCAGCCTTGCCGTAGTCTTGGGTTAAACCCACAAAGAAAGGAATAGCGCCTATAGGATTTAATACCGAGAACAAGGCACCAAGGAGGACAAAAAAAGTATTTAAAAAGACTTCCATTTTGATCAATTCTAATTTGTGGCAAAGATAAGTAAAGAATAGGAGGGAGCGTTAAATTAACAACATTATTCGTTAAATTTGCGTAATGAAAAATAAGAAAACACTAGTGCTCGGCGCCACTACCAAGCCCGAAAGATACGCCAATATCGCCATCAATAAATTAGTTGAAAAAGGCCATACGGTTTTGGCTATCGGTCAAAATACCGGCGAAGTAGCCGGCGTTAAAATCTATACCAAACAAATTCCGTTAAAGAACATTGACACGGTGACTTTGTACTTAAATCCGGTCCGCCAACGCGACTATTACAATTACATCATCGAGACTAAACCCAAACGCGTTATCTTCAATCCCGGAACCGAGAATCCCGAGTTTTACCAATTGTTGCAAGGCAACGGCATCAAAGTGGAAGTCGCTTGTACCTTGGTTTTATTGGCTACAAATCAGTATTAATTTTGTCAGACTGAGCTTGCCTTAGTCAGGAGCGAATGGTTCGGGCATTTTTTGGAAACGTAATTCCTGCTTTCTGCGCTACGCGGTAGCTGCTCCAATCAGGGCTAGTTAGGAAGCCATTTTAATATCGGGTATTTTCAGTCGTGGGTTTGCTAATCAACAACAATCCGATAAAAGTAAGTAAGCCGTTTACGATAATCAATTCGTTATCTAACACATAATTGCCCAACAATTCGGCAGAATATTTACTGATAAAAAAGCAAATCGCCGGTGCCATCACACAAACCAAAGGCACCAATTTGTCGTGAACCGTTTTCGATTTTACAAACAATCCAAAGGCATACAAACCTAAAAGCGGTCCGTATGTATAAGAAGCAATCTTAAAAATCATTTTCACCACCGAAGCATCGTTCACGGCATTGAAAAATACAATGACCAAAAACATCAGGAATGAAAAACCAACATGCACCAAGTGTCGCGTTCTGATAATGTTGGGTTTGTTTTGGTTTTCGGCTTTATCCATACCCAGAAAATCGACACAAAAAGAAGTGGTTAAAGCGGTTAAAGCGCTATCAGTAGTGGCAAAAGTTGCCGCAGTCAATCCCAATAAGAATACCACCGCCGGTACTATACTCAAATGGTTAAAGGCAATTTCGGGAAACAATAAATCGGTGCGCGCCACACCATCAACCATCGGAACGGCAATACCGTTTTTCTCGGCATACAAGTACAACAAAGCACCAACGCTTAGGAAGAAAATATTAATCAGCACAAAAATGCCGGTAAAAGTGAACATGTTTTTTTGGGCTTCGCCTATGTTTTTGCAACTTAAATTCTTTTGCATTAAATCTTGGTCCAAACCAACCATAGCAATGGTTACGAAAATACCGCCCAAAATTTGCTTCCAAAAATAATTGCCCTTCAAGAAATCTTCAAAAAAGAAAACCTTAGAATGGTTGCTTTCTTTTACAGCTTCAAAAGCTTGTAGGGCGCCAAAATCTAAACTGTCACAAATAAAATAAATCGTCAAAAAGACCGAAGAAACCAAGAAGAATGTCTGCAACGTATCGGTAATAATAATCGTTTTCAATCCGCCGCGATAAGTGTAGGCAAAGATTAATCCCAACGAAATCAAAACCGTCAAAGCAAACGGAATATGGAACGCATCAAACACATAACGCTGCAACACTATCACCACCAAATACAATCGGAAAGCCGAGCCAATCGTGCGGCTAATCAGGAAAATCGAGGCTGCGGTTTTATAACTTATCGTGCCCAATCGCTGTTCGATATAACTGTAAATTGAAGTCAGGTTCATGCGGTAATACAACGGCAACAAGACTTTGGCAATGATTAAAAAACCTATAGCATTTCCTAAGACAAATTGGAAGTATTTAAACTGCAAATCGGGATTCCCAACTTCGCCCGGAACCGAAATAAAAGTCACACCCGAAAGCGCCGTTCCTATCATCCCAAAGGCTACCAAATACCATTTGGAGTTCTTATTGGCTTTGAAAAAAGTATCATTGTCGGAGCTTTTTTTACTGACCAAATTGGAAATCAATATCAATAAGCCAAAGTAAATAACAATGATAATCAGAATGGTGGTTGGTGACATAGTTTTGGTTTTATAGTGAGCCAAAATACAAAAAAAGTCGGAAGAAGGAAGTTAGATGTCGGAAGTTAGTTTTTAAAACCTTTTTACTTTGGTAAACTTCCTGCATCTAACATCAAACATCCAACAAATTAATTACTTTTGCCTCAT
>NZ_CAMLRU010000053.1 GCF_946482535.1 uncultured Flavobacterium sp. | reverse complement strand
CCTAATTTCGTATGCAATATTGTAATCGAAGGATTGAAATATATCAAAGTTATCACCGCGTTCGGGTGTAGCGGTCATTCCTAAAAGGAATTTTGGATTAAAGTATTCTAAGATTCTTTGGTAAGATGCTGCACCAGCTCTGTGAGTTTCATCGATTACTATATAATCAAAGTAGTTTTTTTCAAATTGTTCTAAGTTACCCTGCTTAGAAATTGTTTGTACAGTTGAAAAAATAAAGTCTGCCTCGAGCTCTTTGCTATTACCTGTATACAACCCCATTGTTTTAGAATCTCCAAAAATACTTTTAAATGTTTTCATAGCGGCTTTGGTAATATTTTCGCGGTGAACAACAAACAAAAACTTTTTTGGATTTACTTTTTTGACGTCAAAAGCAGAAAGATAGGTTTTACCAGTTCCAGTAGCAGATATTAACAAAGCTTTTGTTTTACCCATTGCTCTAAGTTTGTCAATATTGGTTAAAGCTTCAATTTGCATTGTGTTTGGAACTATCTTTTTTGAACTTTCTAATTCTTCTCTAATTTCAAAATTGAGTTGAACATTCTTTTTGTAGATTGCTTCATAACGGTTAATAAAAGTTGAGTCAACAATGGTTGCATTTTCAAATTCTGTTGTGAATGCATTTATAGCTTCATGAATTATATGACTGAGAGGTGTAGCAGAAACTTTAAGATTCCACTCTTTATTAGAGCAAAGAGCTGTTGCGGTTAGATTGCTACTGCCAATAATTAAATTATAAACATCACCTTTTTTGAATAAATATCCTTTGGAATGAAAATCGCCTTCAGTAACAATTTTTAGCTCAATGTTTTTAAACTGTAAAAGTCTTTTTAAAGCTTCAGGTTGGGTAAAATTTAAGTATTGAGAAACAAGAATCTTACCTTTAATTTTTCTTTTTTCTAAGTCTTTTATAGCATCTATTATTGTTGCAATACCGCTTGTAGTTACAAATGCTACTGAAAACCAAAACTCATCACCATCTTTTAATTCTCTTAATTCTTTTAATATGGAGGTTAATACTTTTTTCCCTTGCAATTTGTCATTGGTTAATAATTGTGGGAGGTATTCATTATTCGAGTGAATGCGTCTATCTATAAACCCAGTATTAAAACTCTGAAGTAAATGCTCTTTGATTAAATCCATAACATTAAGAGGCTATTAGTTTATCTACTATTGGGATATCAGCAGCAGCCCAATCTAGAGTTTGAAGTTCAGTTTTGTCTAACCATTTGAAAGCAATATGTTCTGATAATTCAATGTGGGGATTACTGCATGAGCAAATAAAACTATGCATTGTTAAAATAAAATCTGGATACTCATGATTGACTGTTAGGTATTGAGAGTCAATCGATATTTCAAGGTTTAATTCTTCGAGGATTTCTCTTTTTATAGCTTCTTCGTTAGTTTCTTCTGATTCCACTTTGCCACCTGGAAATTCATATTTAAAGGCTATGTAATCGTATTTATTATCACCTCGCTGGACGCAAAGTATCTTATTGTTATGGAAGATAACAGCAGCTACAACTTCTACTTTTTTCATTGGACGACTCTTAATTCCCAAATTTATGGAAAAAAGAATGTGATTTGAATATGTTGATAGTAGTTTTAAAAAAGGTTTTTGTTATTTGATAAAATAGTATCAAAGTAACTTTCTAATGCCCTTCTAAACAATTCGGTATCTAATTTTAAAAGTTCTTCTTTTACATTCCATCCTTCAATGTATGCTTCGTCTTCTTCGCAGATTTTCTGACCGTGTAGTTTTCTGGTCAGAATATCGCTGAGCAACACATTATCACAGCTGTCATAGTTTGGATAATATTTTTCGATGAAATCCCAATATTCAAATCCTGAGTTGTTTTTTTGTTCTGGCATGGTTAAACAGTTTAGTTTACTAATTTAAGCTTTTGTGAGGATTTATAAGCCTACAATCGTAAGCACAACCCTTTAATATTTGCAGAATTTATGAACAATGGATTCCCGCCTACGCGGGAATGACAAATTGTGGGTATGGAATGACAAAGCGAGCTTCTCGATACATTTTGAGCATAGCTCAAAACACTCGAAGTGACGGCTACGGCTAAATATGTAAAACAAAAAACCCCAACGTTTCCGTCAGGGTTTCTATCACATTTATTTTATTGCTTACCAAATCTTCACACGCTTTTCGGGTGCTAAGTATAGTGAGTCGGTTGGTTTGATGTTGAAGGCTTCGTAGAATTCCGGGACGTTACGCACGGTTCCGTTTACTCGGAATAAGGCCGGTGAATGTGGGTCGGAGGCGATTTGACTGCGTAGGGCTTCTTCGCGCATTTTCTCGGCCCATACTTGTCCCCATCCTAAGAAGACGCGTTGCATGCCGGTAAAGCCGTCCATCATTGGGGCTTCTTTGCCGTTTAGGGTGGCTTTGTACGCTTTGATGGCTATGCTCAATCCGCCTAAGTCGCCTATGTTTTCACCTAGGGTAAACTCACCGTTGACATTCAAATCCGGGAAGGCTTTGAAGCTGTTGTATTGTTCTACTAAAGCAGAAGTTCTCTTTTTAAAGGCCGCTAAGTCTTGTGGTGTCCACCAGTTTTTCATGGTTCCGGTGCCGTCGAAAGCGCTGCCTTGGTCGTCAAAACCGTGCCCGATTTCGTGTCCGATTACGGCTCCGATTCCGCCATAATTTACGGCATCATCCGCATTCAAATCGAAGAACGGCGGTTTTAAAATGGCAGCCGGGAATACAATCTCGTTTAAGGAAGGATTGTAATAGGCGTTTACGGTTTGCGGGTTCATGCCCCATTCGGCGCGGTCTACCGGTTTGCCCAGTTTGCCCAAGTTGCGGTTGTATTCAAATTCGGTCGCGCGGGCGGCGTTGCCGTATAAATCGTTTTTGTCAATTTTTAAGGCTGAGTAATCGCGCCATTTATCAGGATAGCCAATTTTAATCATAAAATTATCTACCTTTTTCAAGGCTTCTTTCTTGGTGGCGGCACTCATCCAGTCTAAGTTTTTGATGCTTTCGGCATAGGCTTTCAAGAGGTTTTTCACCATGCCCACCATGCGTTCTTTGGCTTCGGGGGAGAAGTGTTTTTTGACATATACTTTCCCTACGATTTCTCCTAAACCACCGTTAACGGTTTCTACGGCGCGTTTCCAATCTTCTTGTTGGGTTTCGGTACCGTAAAGGTTTTTACCGTAAAACTCAAAGTTTTGTTTGTCGAGTTCGGTCGTCAACAAGCCAGCAGAATTGTTAATTACGCCCCATTTTAAATAGGTTTTCCAAGTGTCGATAGGGGTGTTTTTGATGAGGTTGTTCAAGCTTTTGGTGTAGGCTACCTGAGTTACCACTAACTTTTGCTCTTTGTCAACTCCGGCATTTTTGAGCATGGCTGTCCAGTTGAAATCGGGCATCAAGGTTTTTAAGTCTTTCACCGCATAGGCATTGTACAATTTTACTATGTCACGCGTGTCCTCTTTTTTCATGTGTTGGGTAGCCAAAGCGGTTTCCAAAGCCATGATTTTGGCCGCACTTTCCATAGCATTAGGCATATTGGTCAGTTGGAACATCCTCTCAATGTGGGTCACATATTTTTTGCGGATTTCAGTCATCTTAGCATCGGTGGACAAATAATACTCGCGCTCCGGTAAGCCCAAACCGCCTTGCCAAGTGATTAAAGTGTGTTTGGTAGGATCTTTAAAATCGGACATCACCGAAACCGAGAACGGAATGGCTAAGCCGGCACGATTGGCTTTTCCGAAATAAGCGGCCAAATCGTCGTAAGTTGCAATAGCGTCGATGGCTTTTAATTCGGGTTGGATAGGGGCAATTCCTTTGGCATCACGACCCTTGCGGTCCATGAAGGAAGCGTAGTAATCGCCTATTTTTTGTTCGTCGGAACCTTCTGCATTGCTGCCTTTGGCGGCTTCTTCAATGATGGCTTTGACATCTTTTTGGGATTGGTCGTACAGCATGTCGAAGGCACCGTAAGAGGCTTTGTCGGCCGGAATCTTGGCGGTTTTCATCCAAGTACCGTTGACGTACATCGCAAAGTTATCGCCGGGTTTTACCAGCGTGTCCATATTCTTTTTGTTGATACCCGAAGTGAGTTCTTTTTGGCTGCAGGAAGCTAAAAACAAGGCTGCCAGCAAGGTAAGGGTTGCATTTCTCATTTAGTTTTTGATTGAATTGAAAAGCTAAGGTAATGAAAAATGCCTTTGAGTTATGAGGGCATTAAAGATTGAAATTTAAGTTGATAAAAATATTGCGACCCATGCGCGGAATTTTGTTCCAATCGGAATAGGTAGTGTAATAGGCATCGAGTATATTTTCGACGCCTATTTTGGTATACAAACGACTGCCGGAAAAGACAAACTTGTAACCAAAGTTGGCATTGAGTAAGGCAAAATCGGCTGTTTTGGTTTCGCCGTAAGCAGCACCAATTTGGGTTTGCTCAGCATTTCCGAGGGCTTCTATAGTGGCATTGCATTTTGCTTTGGTAAAAGTTAAAGCGGTTTTATAGCTCAGCGGATTGATTAACGGAAGGTTATTGTTGTTGCTGTCTTTGCCTAAACTGTAGAGTAAACCGAAGTTCCATTTCAGACTTGGACTTAAGGTGAGTTCCGAATTCCAATCGACATTAAAAATCGTAGCATACTCCAAAGCGGTGTATAGTTTCACGCCGCTCGCGCCTATGGTCATTGGGATTAAAGTAGCATCGGGTGTGCCAATGATGTAATCGTAAATGTGAAAATAAGCCGCGGTGATTTTAGAACTGATTTTTTCTTTTTTGTAACCGATGAATACATTGGTTTCGATAGATTTTTCGTTGCTTAAATTCGGGTTACCTACATAGTCAAAACGGTCCGAACTGTTGAACAAGTAAAACCCATAGCCTTCGGAAACCGACGGTGCTCTTTCGCCATAACCCAAACCCAAACCATAGGCCCAATCCTTTTTGTGGTAGCTGTAATTGGCGGCTATGCTTTTGAGGAAGCGCGTTTTTTGTCGGGACATTTCGGGATAGAATATTTGCAGACTTTGCAAGCCAAAATCACTGGCCACATCATTGGTATGAGTTCCGGCAGAAACTGATAGTTTCAATTCGGAATGACAATTAAAAACCCATTGGTCTTGGGCAAAGAAACCGGTGTAAAAAGTTCGCACATCGGGCCAAGTGTACATGAACATTAGGTTTTCGTTCGGGTCATTCGGGTACATGGTCATTTCGGCTACCGATTGGTTGTAAAAGGCATTGAGGTTGGCCAAAAAATGGTGGTTGTTTTTTACCGCGTTCACTTTAGAATACAGTCCGAATGTTTTGCTCCAGCCGGGCATGTCCATGTGAATGGGTACCGATGGGCGAGTGGTATCATCCATGCGGTGCGTGATGGTGTTGAAATAGACTTTGGTTTCCCAATCTTTGAGTAAAGTTGATTTCGGAACCACGACATATTTCAGCGATGTAATCAGCGCTTCCGCCAAAGACACATCCATCGGCAAGGCCGGATAGCCCACATCAGTAGCTTTGTCGTAAATGACCGAAGCCTCGAGTAGTTTGTTGGTTAAGAACTTAAAACCCGCTGTACCCGATACATTCAGTTTTCGGAATTGGGAATACAAAATTTCTTTGTCGTTTCCGGCTGCATAATTATCGGCTTCGCGGAACATTATATCGGTGTCGACGTAATAAGTGCTGTCGGCATAATTGACCGATGAACCAATTATTTTTTGACGGTTGTTGGTTTCAAAACCGGTGTTTAGGGCGAAATCCCATTTTTGGGTACCTAAGTGGGTTTGGCTTCGTTTTAAATCGATGGCGCCGCCAATGGTAGAACCAAAACAAGCGCCTTGTTGGCCGGAGTGAACGTTGGCTTCGGATAAATTAGAGACTTCAACATAAGAAGTTATCGGATCCATTTTATCGGTACAAGCCCCAAAAATGCGCATCCCGTCGATGGTGATAAGGGTCCGTTCGGTGGCCATGCTGTTGATTAACGGTTCCCAAGCATAAGCGCCGCGTTTGACTAAGTCGACTTTACTTCCTTTATCGAGAAACTCATCGATTGAAGCCAGCGACTTGCTTTGTTTTTCGTGGATTTGGGTTTTTTTGCCGATGACGATGACTTCTTTTAAATCTTTGGGCACCAGAGAATCTTTGACTTCTTGGGCATAGGAAACGAAGCCACTGCACAACAGCAATAGGATTAGATTTTTCATCACAATAAGATTTAAAAGGTCTCACTCGTTGTAAAGCAAGACCTTTTTTGAGTGGATTTTAGAATTCGAGTTCGAAGAAAATGCTGCTTTCGGTAACCGTATCAGTGATGGCTTCTCCTTTTAAAACAGTGCCTTCGGCGTTCAAGAGTTGTAGGTTGATTTTCCAGTAACCGGTCATGGTTAGGGACAGTTTGCCTTCGTATAAACCACCGCTTACTTTTTGGGTAGCATCCACATTATTAGGCGAGCTGTGGTTGCCCATGCTTGGCATTCTCGGGTCGATTTTTACGGTGTAACCATCTACTACCGGGAAGTTCATCATGTCTTGCATTTTCCATACGCCAAAAACCACATCGTTTACGGCCACTTTTGGGTGGTGTGGTTCGGCATAAGCTATGATATAACGTGAACCGTCTGTGCCCATGAAAGAGTTTACCCTGCGTTCTACAGAAGCCGGAACATCTATTACAGAAGTTGCGGAATAAGCGGTACCGTTAATGGTATAATCCACTTTTAAGTCCCAATATTCGGTGTCGTTTTGGGCCATTTGGAATACAATGTAGCCTTCGTATAAAGTGCCGTTAGGCGTTACTTTTTCTATAGTCGATTTAGGACAAGAGTGGTTCATCATGGCCATGTGCATGATGGGCATCCAAGTTACTTCGGCATTTTTTACATACTCACCGGTAGTGTTGTCTTTGATGCGGAGGGAAATTTCGTTGTAGCCTTGTTCCAGACTTCCGGCGTGTGAGTACAATTCGATAGTGTGATTATCATTAGTGAATTCTTTGAATTTGGTGATTCCGGCTAATTCATCGGTTGGGGTGCTGTCATCATCAGAAGAGCAAGCAGTAAAGATTGTAGTTGAGGCCAATAAGAATAAGGCAAGCGTATATTTTAATAAGGTTTTCATTGTTGTAAATTTTAGATAGTAAAGATTTGATTGGAAGTTTTTCCAATACTGTTTGGACATGAAGCGTCCGGTCAACCTGATTTAGATTGATAAAAATTAACTTGTTAAGCCAAAAAGGTAGGCGGATGGAAAGCGGAGCCACACGCTAAGTGAAAGTAAAGATTGGCGTAGTGGTCACCAATAGCATTTTTATGCTGAAAATAAGATTGTTCGGTGATGAGTGGTTTTATCCCCTGAAAAAACAACACTTCGGTTTCTTGAACTTGTATTTTTTTGGAAGGCGCAATGGGTTTTTCCTGTTCGGCTGCTTTGGCCAATTCTTTCATCAATTGACATTTCCCGTTACACTTTAATTCGGGTTTGGCTTTGTTTTCGCAGAGCACTTTTGCAATGTAATCATAGTTAATGATATAGTCGGCCACCGGAAGTATCGGTTTGAGGAACATGACCAGCGCGACTATGATTACTAACTTTTTCATGGGACAAAGATAGGTGTTAAAAAGGGGTAAATTGTATGATTATAGTCATATATTGTCTATTTTTATAAAAACTAATTTTGTAACCTAAAGCGGATTTTACTGTATAAGAAGACAGTTTTTCGGCTAAAACACTCAAAATCAAAATGCAAATAGACTTAGATTTACTCTTTACTTGGGGCGCTATTGCTAAGGAATATAAAAAAGGCGAAATGATTTTTTGTGAAGATGAAACGGCTCTTTTTTATTATCAAATTATAGAAGGCAGTATTCGAATGTATAATTCAAACGACGAGGGAAAAGAATTTACCCAAGGGTATTTTTCTGCCGGGCAAAGTTTTGGTGAACCACCTTTGTTTATTGATGAATGTTATCCTTCAACGGCAGAAGCTTTTCAAGATAGTGTGGTTGTGAAATTGTCAAAAGACAAGTTTTTGAAAATATTGGAAGAATATTCGACCATACAAAAACAATTTTTGACACTGATGTCGAGGCGTATTCATTCCAAAGCCATGACATCAAAAGACATCATCAACCAAAAACCTGAATTTAGGATATTGGCTTTTTTAAATGCCCACAAAAAAGGGAAAAGTTCCAATGGCAAAGAGCAAATTCCGTTTACCCGACAAGAGATTGCCAACTTCACCGGCTTGAGGGTAGAAACGGTGATTCGCGCTTTATCTAAAATGGCCAAGGAAAAGAAGGTGGAGATTGTTAATCATAAAATATATTACTAATGGCCTTTAACGCTAAGTTTTGGTTAAAATTTTCGCTGATCAACTTGTTGATGGTAGCCCTACTCGGACTTTTAATGCGCTACAAAATTGGTTTCGAATTTCCTTTTTTTAACCAAAAGAACTTGCAACATTCCCATTCCCATTTTGCTTTTGCCGGTTGGATCAGTCATACATTGATGGTATTGATGGTTGGGTTTTTGGAGAAGAGAGGCATTGGGCAAAAGACAAAAGGCAATAGGTTTTGGAATTATAATAAGATTTTGTGGGCTAATTTGATTTGTGCTTATGGGATGTTGGTTTTCTTTATCATTCAAGGGTATGCGGCTTTTTCGATAGTTTTTTCTACGGCTTCGATAGTGGTGGCTTATGTTTTTGGGTACCAATTTTGGAGAGATTTGAAAATGGTGGACCATACCTCGCTTTCTATCCAATGGTTTAAAGCGGCGATTTTCTTTAATGTGATTTCTTCTTTAGGGACTTTTGTCTTGGCTTATATGATGGTGACTAAAAATATCCATCAAAACGAATATCTGGCCTCTATTTATTACTATTTGCATTTTCAGTATAACGGTTGGTTTTTCTTTGCTTGTATGGGATTGTTATTTGATTTCTTAAAGCTTAAAACCACCGACCATGCAGCTTATACCAGAGTGTTTTGGATGTTTTTTATCGCCTGTATTCCGGCTTATTTCTTGTCGACTTTGTGGTTAGATTTACCGTTGTGGATTTACATTCCCACGGCTATAGCGGCGATTTTGCAGGTTTACGCTTGGTTCTTGTTTTTACAAATCATCCTCAAAACCCAGAAGAATGTTTTTGACAATTATCCGTTCTTTCTCCGATATATTATCGTCTTTATCGCTTTAGCTTGCAGCGTGAAGCTATTGCTGCAACTCGGCTCAACGATACCGGCGCTCAGTCAGTTGGCTTTTGGCTTCCGACCGATAGTGATTGCTTATTTGCATTTGGTGTTATTGGCGGTGATTAGTTTGTTTTTGCTGTTTTACATTTATGTCAATCATTTTTTCTTTATCAGCAAGCCCATCAAATTTGGAATTATCTTGTTCTCAGTCGGCGTATTTTTAAACGAATTGGTGCTGGCGGTTCAAGGCATTGCGTCGTTTAGTTATACCATGATTCCGTTTGTAAACGAGTTGCTTTTTGCCATAGCCGTACTACTGGTTTTGGGAATCGGCATCACCGCTTTTTATTCTGTAAAAAAAGTTAAAATTCCTGCTGTTTTATGAGTTCAATCATAAAATAACTGTTTCATAGTTAGGTACTTTGTGTGTATAAACCAAGTATTTATTATTATGAAAAATTCCATTAAAATTATGCTCTTAGCTTGCTTTTTTGCTGCCGTTGGTTGTAAACAAAGCAGCGAAACCCCAACCGAAACTACCGATAGCGCCCCAACCCAAAATGTGGGTCAAGAAGGCGTAAAAGATGAAACTTCTAACCCTAATATTGTTCAGGTGGCTTCCGGAAGTAAAGACCACACCACTTTAGTGGCCGCTGTAAAAGCTGCCGAATTGGTAACGTCTTTGAGCAATGCCGGACCTTTTACTGTTTTTGCTCCTACCAATGCCGCTTTTGACAAACTGCCGGCCGGCACTGTCGATGATTTATTAAAACCCGAGAAAAAAGCCGATTTGCAAAACGTTTTAGGCTACCATACTTATGTGGGCGTTTTGAAACCTGAGTACATGCAAGACGGTCAAGAGTTTGACATGGTGTTTGGCGGCAAAGTAAAAATTACCAAAAAAGGTGAAAAAACCTTTGTTAACGGTTCCGAAATCGTGGCTTCTATAGAAACTTCTAACGGAATTATTCACGTGATTGGCGATGTGTTGCTTCCAAAATAGGATAATTATTAATTCAACATCTTGTTTTTCTTAGGAAGGGAAAAGGCGTGGAAGTTGTCATTCACGCCTTTTTTGTGATTAAAATCATAAATAATAGCCTTTACTTTTCCTCTATTTGCTTATCAAATTCAATGACCATCGGATATGTTACAACCGAGAAAATACTTGCTCATTTTAGGGCTGTTGTTGGTTATATTTTCAACCTACAATTATATCATTTATACCCATCAATCGGATTACGGCGAAGTAAAGCTTTCTGAAAAAGCACTTCAGGGCGAAAAACTTTGGCGGCAAAACAATTGCAATTCCTGTCACCAAATTTATGGTTTAGGCGGTTATCTCGGTCCCGATTTGACCAATGTATATTCTTTTAGAAAAGGAGATGAAAATTATTTGAAATCGATGTTCAACAGTGGGATTAAAGCCATGCCGACCTTTGATTTTAATGAAACCGAAAAAGAAGAATTGCTGCAGTTTTTAATCGAAATAGACCAAACCGGAAAATACCCTAATGCGGAAGCCTCTATTGAAGCTGACGGTTGGGTAAAAATTCAAGACAAAAATAAAACCCATGAACACTAATCGCTACCCTTTTTATTTCATAGCCGCCGGATTGATTTCATTATTGCTGGGTTTGCTCTGCGGCTTGCTCGCCGGTTTTCAGTATGTAGTCCCCGATTTTATCAAAGAGATATTGCCGTTTAATGCGCTTCGTCCGTTGCATACTTTGTTTGTGGTTTCTTGGGTTTTGCTCACGGCTATGGGAGGCATTTATTATTATTTGGGCCAAAATAATCCCGATGTCGCACTTCGCCAAAAGCTGATGAGAGTCCATTTTTGGATTTTTATTCTAACCGGATTCGGTATTGCCTTATCTTATTGGTTTAAAAATTTTGCCGGAAAAGAATACCTGGAGTTTCCGTCTTACTTCTATTTCCCCATTGTTTTAGGCTGGATTTTATTCGGCATTAATTACTTTAAAACGTTAGCCGCTTCTTTCAAAACTTGGCCTGTTTATTACTGGATGTGGGCTACCGGAATTGTGATGATGGTTTACCATTTCACCGAAGCGCATTTGTGGTTGCTGCCTTATTTTAAAGAACATTTTGTGCAAAATGTAGCCTTGCAATGGAAAGCCGGCGGATCGTATGTAGGTTCGTGGAATATGTTGGTTTACGGCACCGCGATTTATGTGATGGCCAAAATCAGTCAGGATGATAGCTACGCCCAATCGGGGAAAGCGTTTTTCTTTTATTTTTTAGGACTGACCAATCTCATGTTTGGCTGGGCGCACCATGTTTATATAGTGCCGACTGCGCCTTGGATTCGTTATCTCGCTTACGGCATTAGCATGACCGAATGGATTATTTTGGCTTCGATCATATACGATTGGAAAAAGAATTTGTCCGGCGAACAAAAAACTGAGTTTCCAATAGCATTTCAATTCATGCGTTTGGCCGATTTTTGGGTGTTTCTGAATATCATTTTGGCGCTATTGATTTCCATTCCGGCGCTGAATTTATTTACCCACGGAACGCACATCACCGTAGCGCATTCGATGGGAACCACCATTGGTATTAATACTTTGATATTGCTGTCTTCGGTGACGTTTATATTAGAATCTAATGCTCTTTTGACCTCGGTAAAAAGAATTCGGTTCGGACTGAAAATTTTTAATCTTTCCTTTTTGCTTTTTTGGAGTTGTTTATTGCTGATGGGTGTTAAAAAAGCGCATTGGACATTCTTTAATCAAGCGCTGTCTTTTGGAAAATTTCAAGATACGATGCACTGGTTCTATGTGCTTTTTGTGTTTTTCGGTTTGGGTATTTTGGTCGGATTGTATTTAATTGTCTTCGAATTGCTCCGAAAGATCAAAAAACAACACCTTCAATCTTCCGTATGACATATATCATACTTTTTCCCGAATCATTTAACAAAATTCGCCCCTTATTTAAAACGTTACCACATGACTACTACTAAGAACATCCATACTTTTCACATACCCGTAATGGGATTGGCTTATACCATTGACAGTCCGATAAGAGTCGCACATTACGGCATTTCTTCTGTAATTTCTATTACGGATGATGAATTGATTGAAAAGATGCGGGCATTTTACAGTAAAAAATTCAGCCAACCCTACCAGGAAATCACCCAAAAATGTCACGATTACAGGGCCGAACGCATCAAACATTATTTGAACTTGGTGGATACTATAGTCAAAGAAAAATTTGAAAGTTTTAAAAACGAATTGGTCGAAAATAAATCCGCTTTAGAAAATTATATCGCCTTGTTGCCCAACAAATCCGAGTTGAAAAAGGGATTACAGAAATACATTGATGAAGGGTTGGCTTTTAAAGAAAATGTCAAAAACTATTTGGCCGAACATTTTACGCCCGGTAATATCGATGTTAATATTATGACTAAAGTCGACAAAGAAAACTTTGATAAAAATGAACAACTACCGGTTGAATTCAATGATGCGCATGCTTCTTTGCGCGGTTTTGCCGAAAGCAATCTCACGTCATCCCTAGTGCTTTCTGCCGGGATGAATCCGAGATTGTATAGTTATTTTGAGCAGTTTCCGACTTTCTATCCTGATGCCAACGGACAATTGCAAAAGAAAATTATTTTGAAGGTGAGCGATTTCCGTTCGGCGATGATTCAAGGGAATTTCTTAGCCAAAAAAGGGCTTTGGGTTTCGGAATACCGCATCGAATCGGGCTTGAATTGCGGCGGACATGCTTTTGCTACCGACGGCTTTTTGATGGGACCGATTTTAGAAGAATTCAGAACCAAAAAAGAACAACTCATCCAATCGGCACACGAGCTGATGGTCAAAGCGTTGCAATCGAAAAACTTAACTGTCCCGAGCCAACCTTTCGACTTGAAAATAACCGCACAAGGCGGCGTAGGAACAGCAGAAGAGCACGAGTTTTTGTTGAGCCATTTTGAGATGGATGCTGTGGGTTGGGGTTCACCGTTTCTTTTGGTGCCCGAAGCCACTTCGGTCGATGAAGAAACCAGAACTCTTTTGGCGAAAGCCCAAGAAAAAGATTTTTATTTAAGCGATATTTCTCCGCTGGGTGTTTTGTTTAATACGGTAAAAGGCATGAGCAATGATCTTTGGAAACAAAAGCGCATCGACGAAAACAAAGCCGGAAGTTCGTGTCCCAAAAAATTATTGGCGCTCAGCAAAGAATACGATTCACAAGGCATGTGTACGGCTTCTAAAAAATACCAGGATATCAAGTTGGCCGAATTAGACGCGCAAAAAGACCAATTGTCGGTGGCAGAAATGCAGCATAAGCAAAACAAAATCTTCGAAAAATCATGTTTTTGCGTTGGGTTAGCCAATGCGTCTTATTTGGAAAACGATATGGAAGTCAAAGGCCAGCAACAAGGCGTGGTGATTTGTCCCGGACCGAATTTGGCGTATTTTGACCGCGTGGTTTCTTTGGCCGATATGGTGAAACACATTTACGGCAATGCCAATGTTTTAGCCGATAATAACCGTCCGAATATGTTTGTCAAAGAATTGAAAATGTATGTTGATTATTTGAAAAATGAATTGGACCAATTTACCGATAATTTTACGGTGGCCCAACTCAAAAAATGGAATGCCTTTAAAAACAATATATTGGCCGGAATAGATTATTACTCGGACTTATTTGCGCAAAGTAATTTCTTTACCCAAGAAAAAAGGGCTATTCAACAGCAATTAGATTTTTATAAAGCTGAAGTAAATCAGATTCCAATTCCTGTTTTTGCCCAAGTTTAGTTTACCGGAGTGTAATTTTTAAAGAAGAATCGTTTGGGAGTTTGTCTTTCAAACGGTTTTGAGAATCCGGCAATTTGCCGATGGTTTCCACATTGTTTCTGAAATGCTGAATATAATACGTTCCGGTGTATTCGTTGTATTTGAGGTATTCAATCATCTCTTGCAGTTCTTCTTGGGCGAGTAATTCAGAATGGTAAGTAGTGCGCACTTCAAAGGCAATATTGGCTTCCAAAAGCAACTGCAGTGATTTTTCAAATTGGTCAAACAAATCCGATTGGGTAATGGTATGAAAAGATTCTTTGGTCGATTTGAAATCAAGGGCCACGTAGTCGATTAAATTTTGCTTAATCAAGCTTTTTAAAACTTCCGGTTTAGAACCGTTGGTGTCTACTTTGACTAAGAACCCCATTTTTTTAATAGTCTGAATTTGTTCCTCTATGTCTTTGTGCAGTAAGCATTCACCACCGCTGAACACTACAGCATCAAGTAAACCCTTTCTGCTTTCCAAAAAAGAGATCATTTCGGAAAAGGTAAATTTTCCTTTCCCGAAAACAATCTCCGGATTATAGCAATACAAGCACCGCATATTACAGCCGGCATACCACAAAATACAAGCGGTTTTATCAGGATAGTCCAACAGTGTGAACGGTGTAATATTGCTAACCGATTTAACCATGTTAACTTTCTTTAAAATGCAGGCGTTGTTTGTGCTCGCCTTTTTTGCCGATGTTAAAACTTTCTACCGGACGATGGTAGCCCATCACTCGGGTATAAACCAAGCATTTGGTTCTTAATTCTTGGTGCTGTTCTAAGACAGCGTTAGTTTTGGTTTTCATAAGTATTTTGGTTTAGTTTTTCTAATAGCGCTTCGTCACATTTTGGGCAGAATTCGTGCTCACCGTTAAGATAGCCGTGAACCGGGCAAACACTAAATACCGGTGTGACCGTGATATAAGGCAGTTTGAATTTTGACAGTACGGTTTTGACAAAGTTTTTGCAGGCTTCGGGCGTGCTGATTCTTTCGTTCATGTACAA